>NZ_JAILWL010000129.1 GCF_025698965.1 Roseibium sp. | reverse complement strand
CCCGTATCTCCCCTAGCACTGCGCTCGGGGTGACGAAGGCATCGGCAAAACTTGTCATTCCTGCGAAGGCAGGGATCCAGTCATCACCTGAGCGGAAAACCCATTCAAAAGCACCGGCTACACGACGTGCTGGATACACTCTTCGCTTGTCTCTCATCCAATCGACAATACAACCATAGTGCGCCTTCTAGACCCGATAGTCTGGCTGTGTCCTGTTGAGCTCCCGCTTCAGATAGTCAAAATGGGCGTATCCCATACCGACATAGGGCTCCCATTCCGCAGCCGTTTTTGCCGCAAGATTGTCGGACATGATTGCGAGAGGCTGACCGGTCGCATAGGCCTTCAGAAGGGTCTCGGCAGCTCGCTCGAAAAAATACAAGTGCTCGAAAGCTTCCGCGACGGATGCCGCAGAAACGGAAACGCCGTGATTTCCCATTACCAGAACTGGTTTGTTGCCAAGCGTCTCGGCAATCCGCCGCCCTTCTTCTACCTCGTCGGCCATGCCGCCAAATCCGAGATCGATGGCAACTTTGCCAAAGAACCGCGCCGTATTCAGATCGATCGGTTTCAAAGCCGGGTCCTGCAGCGTTGCAAGAGTGGTGGCATTGGGTGGATGGCAGTGAAACAGGATCCTTGCCGCCGGATTGCTGCGGTGAACCGTGCCGTGAATGCACCAAGCGGAGGGGTCGGGAGCATCATCTCGCTCCATAACCGTCTCGTCATTGGCATCAAGCAGCAACAGCTCGCTGGCCTTTATTTCGGAAAAGTGCCGCCACTTCGGGTTCATCAGAAATTTGGACCCGTCGTCAGAGACAGCCGCACTGAAGTGATTGCCAACGGATTCATGCCATCCGAATTTAACCGCAAGTCGAAATGCGGCGGCAAGGTCCTGCCGCAGTTCCTGTTCGCTTTGTGATTGCACTTCTGTCAGCGCCATGACGGCTTCCCTGGTCACTTGAACCGGCCTTCCCCGGAAAGAACCCGGTAGGTCGATCGCATCTCCCCCCGATCGATATAGCAGCCCCGCAAATGCCGGTCACCACTTGTCGCGGAATAGGCAGCTCGGCCGTGCACAATCCGGTGATTGTCAAAGACAATGCATTCTCCGGCGTTCAATCGGAACTTCATCAGATACTTTTCGTGCTGCATCAGACGCCCGAAGCGGCAGAAAGCTGGATAGTAGAGGTCCAGTTCCCTTTGCGGCAGATCGAAAATATCAGCCTGATGCTGGCTGATGGTGACACCTGAAATGTTGCCGTATTCGTCCAGTTCGATCACACGCTGGCGGGCGCGCATATCGAACGTGTCGTGTTCGCAATAATAGGGTATATCGGTGCTCACCAGCAGCTCGAACTCCTGCGGATGAGATTTCCGGAAGTCTTCGGCCACCGCCAGGCCGTCGACGAAGAGACTGTTGCCGCCATCGACCGAATTTGCCCGGCAATGCAGAAACTGAACACCCGGTGCCGTATCCTCCGATGGCAGGTCGGTGTGAAGCTCCAGCGCCTTGGAGGTGAAGGCCAGGTTGGTTGGCTTGATGTGCGTTTTGACCTCGAAGACCCGTCCGAAATAGCTTGGGCGGATATGGCCGATCAGATTAGCGGTGTCGAGAAGCGCGTCATCGGTATCCGGCAGCCCCGTCAGGAGTGCAACACCGGCCGTTAGCATTGTTTCGACCCATTTCTTGATATGGGCTTTGTCCGTCGTCAGACCTTCATAAGAAAAGCGACCGATGTTTTTGTAGTGATCTGCGTACCAGGCTTTGCGAGACAGGTTGGCAGTGTCGGGACGCTTGCTGCCGGTTGCATAGCAGTTCAACATTTGCAGCGGTATGCGCGTGACATGACCAGATCCGGCCCACGTAACCTCCAGGTGATCGGCAGCTATCAGCGCGGAAGTCGCTCTTGGCGCTTCCGCTTCAGCGAAAATGTCATAGACCCGTTCACGCGTCTCGCTATCAAATGAAGACGGACAATTGTCTCTCAGCCAATAGTAGTTGAAATAAACCGTTTCACCATTGCCAAGCGGGACATCCAGGCCAGTCTCGCCAAGCAACACACCGGCTTCACCAGTTCCGAGCATTTTTCTCTCCAGATAACTTAACCTGATTGGCTGCAGCAACCAAAGGCGTTTTCCGCCTCAAGCTCTTTTCATAGCTTCGTTTTTGGAAAAATGCTCTTGTGCTTCTGATTTGAAAAGCCGATAAAAACGTAAGTTAACTTAATCAAAGTCTAAAGTTAAGCACCATGCGTCGCCTGCCACCTCTCCGGTTGTTAAACGTCTTTGAAACTGTCCAAAGGGCCGGAAGTCCCAAACTGGCTTCAGGTGAGCTCAACGTTTCGCTGTCGGCGGTCAGTCAGGCGCTACGGCAACTGGAAGATCATATCGGAGCAGCATTGTTCGATCGTACGACGCGCCCCGCAAAACTGACCGAGGCCGGTGAGGTCCTGCTGAAAGCGGTTGTAGAAAACCGGGAACGCCTTGACCACGCCCTGAGCGACATTCAGGCCCTGACAAGCAATGCCGGCTCGGCCATCACTGTTGCCTGCACTGTCGGCTTTGCCACTTATTGGTTGATGCCCCGGCTGGAGGCGTTTTATCTCGATCACCCCGATATCGTTGTGAATGTCCAGACCACACCGCTGGAGGTATCGCGCATGAGCCCAGGCACAGACATCGCCATGCGGTTCGGAGATGGCCGCTGGAAAGACGGCGATGTGGAGCACTTGTTTGATGAAGTCATTGAACCTGTCTGGTCACCGGCCTTGGCTGAGCGACTTGCCAAGGAAGGCCGGAACCTTGCCTCGGCCTATCTGATCCACGTGGACTTCCCGGATCCCAACTGGATCGCCTGGCCCGAGTACTTTGCCCGAACCGGCCAGAAGCCGACCGGGTCCGCCAAGGGTCTGAGGTTCTCAAACTATGTTCAGGCGGCGCAAGCAGCGCTCTCCGGACACGGCATCATGCTCGGCTGGCGTTCCACCAATGGCGATCATGTCGACAAGGGGCTACTGGTTCCGGTCGGCCTTCCTCCCATGCATCCGAAAAGCGGTTTTTACACAACCCTTTCTCATCGCAGTCGAAACCCGGAGGCGACTCAAGTGGTCATTGACTGGATGAAGAAGACAGCGGCACGCAACGCAAAGGGCCCAGACAATTTTCTTCAAAATACCACAATGTCTTAGAGTCAGCTTAACCTATGGATGTTACCTGGAAAAATGAAATTTATACGATATTCAGAGTAAAGGAATACGAGTTGGCTCACAAAGGCTTTGGAAGACGAGGAGTACAGAGCGTTTCTGCTCAGCAGCCGGTTAGAAGTCAGGCCAATATGCAAACACCGGCCCAGATTAGAAATCATCTCCATCAAAATTCCGAGCAAGTTGCAAAGTCTGGCCAGAGCGGTTTTCAGGGCCCAGCGAGCGGCATTTTAGGTTGGTTCTCAGGAGCAATCGCCCAGTTTTGCATTCTTTTCGCGAATGCCAACTTTGACCGCGCTGTGGCAGAAGGTGGGGCTGCACCGCTGGCCATGCTAGGTTTGGCTGCCATTGCGATTGTTCTCTACCTGATTTTCATTGGGGTTGCGAGTTACACAGTTTTTACTTTTCCCAGACGGTCGAAAACCAAATGGTTTCTCGGTGGCTTCTTGTTAGGTATGGCATCGGTGTCAGCAGCAATCTGATCACTTGTGCAAGGGTCTGTCCTCCGATCTCTCATACCTGACTTCTACACTTCGACAGTGAAGCGTCACTTCAAACGTCAATCCAATACGAAAACAGAATTTTGCGTGCTCCCGTGCAGCATGCTTACTTCCGTCTGCTATTTTATTTCCCCTTGACCTCTCCATCCGCCAGTGTCATAACACCGCCCGAACCGTACGGTACGGTTCACCAATCGAATGAACTCCGCTTTGCTCGCAAACAGACCGATCAAGAAAAATGCCCGCAACTGCTTTTGACATCGCCACTTCCCGCCCGGACGCCGCGCCTGAGTTTTCGCCGCGCCAGCAGGTGGTGTTGCAGCATGCGCTGACGCTTCTTGTCGAAGGCGGCGAAAAAGCGCTGACAACAGCCGGTCTTGCCCGAACAGCAAGCTGCTCCAAGGAAAGCCTCTACAAATGGTTTGGCGACCGGGATGGCCTCTTGGCCGCGGTTGTCGCCTATCAGGCGAGCCAGGTGCAATTTCCGTCTGAAGCAGGTGCGACCGCCGACGCAGAGACGTTCCGCGCCCATGTCACGGCCTTTGTCGAGGCATTGCTTGGAGTGCTCTTTTCTGAAAGTTCGCTCGCGCTGAACCGCCTTTCAATCGGTCAATCCAACACCAATTCCAACAGACTCGGTCAATTACTGCTGGTTCGCGGCAAGAACATGATCTCCGCGCGTGCTCGCACCATGCTGGAAAGCGGCCGCCGCCACGGTTTGTTGAAATTCGACGACGCGGAGGACGCCTATCAAGTGCTCTACGGCCTGGCGATCCGCGACGTTCATATCCGTCTCCTTCTCGGCGATGCGGCAAATGCTGCCGAGCAGGACCTGAATTCGCAGGCCGAAACGGCTGTTGAGCGTTTTTACCAGCTGTTTGGAGCCTGATTTTCAGAACACCTGGTGACCCAAGATCAACTTATTGCGTTCAACAGAACCTTGGTCGCTCTAGGGAACACCAGAAACAACGAAGACCGGCAAAAAGCCCGGCTTTATTACAAGAACAACGGAATGCAAACGGGAGAAAGGAACCCATGCGCGTTTATTACGATCGTGACGCTGATCTCAACCTGATCAAGTCCAAAAAAGTTGCCGTCATCGGCTACGGCTCGCAGGGCCGCGCCCATGCCATGAACCTGAAAGACAGTGGCTGCACCGAACTGGCTGTTGCCCTGCGCGAAGGATCCACAACTGCCTTGAAGGCAGAAGCCGACGGCTTCAAGGTCATGACCGTGGCGGAAGCTGCCGGCTGGGCTGACCTGATGATGATGGCAACCCCGGACGAACTGCAGGCCGACATCTACAAGGACCACATTGCCGGCAACATCCGTGATGGTGCCGCGATTGCCTTTGCTCACGGCCTGAATGTTCATTTTGGCCTGATCGAGCCGAAGTCCACTGTCGACGTTCTGATGGTCGCACCGAAGGGCCCGGGCCATACCGTACGCGGTGAATACCAGAAGGGCGGCGGCGTGCCGTGCCTGATCGCCGTTCATCACGACGCGTCCGGCAATGCCCACGACCTTGGCCTGTCCTACGCCTGCGGTGTTGGCGGCGGTCGCTCCGGCATCATCGAGACCACTTTCAAGGAAGAGTGCGAGACCGACCTCTTCGGCGAACAGGCTGTTCTGTGCGGTGGCCTGGTCGAGCTGATCCGTGCCGGCTTCGAAACCCTGGTGGAAGCTGGTTATGCGCCGGAAATGGCCTATTTCGAGTGTCTGCACGAAGTTAAGCTGATCGTGGACCTGATCTACGAAGGCGGCATCGCCAACATGAACTACTCCATCTCCAACACTGCTGAGTGGGGCGAGTATGTCACTGGCCCACGCATCGTGACGCCGGAAACCAAGGCAGAAATGAAGCGTGTCCTGACTGAAATCCAGAACGGCAAGTTCACTTCCGACTGGATGCAGGAATACCGCGCAGGTGCCGCCAAGTTCAAGGCAACCCGCCGCCTGAACGACGCGCACCAGATCGAGGAAGTCGGCGAAAAGCTGCGCGGCATGATGCCGTGGATCAAGTCCAACGCTCTGGTCGACAAGACCAAGAACTAAGACTGGTCAAACATTCTGGAAAAGAGAAAGCCGGATGGAAACATCCGGCTTTTTTCTTCGCAATTGCGACCGGTGTCGACCAGTTTGGCCGTTCCCTCAAGCCAGATTGATCCCGGCGAAACAAGCTACATTTTTATACAATTCTGGTTTTATTCCCTAACGGGATCACAAGACCTGTTTTTATATTCTCACGGCAACAAAGCGTCACTTGGCAAAAATGTTCGCGGGGGTCGTCAGTATGGATCTTACAACGCTGTTTTCGGCAAACATCCTTGTCCTGTCGGTATTTGCCATATCATTTCTTGCAATGTCCTTCCGTGTCGAACCCCACGGCCATTGGCGCAGTTGGTCGGCTGCCAATATTTTGCTCGCAGCTGCTCTCCTGTGCTTCTGGCAGGAGCAGAATCTGCCTGCATTTGCTGCCTATCTTGTACCGAATACATTGTTGCTGCTCGGCTTCGGGTTTCACTGGCATGCAGCTCGGCAACTCGCCGATTTGCCCAGCAAAATAAGCAATGTCCTGGCTCCAGCATCCGCTTATCTTCTTGTCGCTGTGGTCGCCTACTATGTCTCCAAATTCGGACTTGCCTACACGGCCGCGAACGTGATCTTCACCATGCTGTGCATCGCGACAATCAGCGCCTATACCTCAAGGAAGTTCAGAGGTCTCATTTCGGCAATTGGGCTGATCCTGGCTTTTTTCTTCCTTGCTGCGGAAGGCGCGCTCAGAACCGTGCACGGTCTGGCTCTCGGAGGACCGACCGGCCCCGGCATGATGAACGACATGATCCAGGACATCCACCTGATGAGCGCGCTCATCTTCGTAAGCCTGACCGGAGCGTTCTCGCTTGCCGTTTCCTTTGAACAAGTCGCCTATAAACACCGCGAAGCAGCACGAAGAGACCCACTGACGGGGGCTTTCAATCGCAGGGAATTCCAACACCGGCTGGAAGGCTTGCTCCAGGGCACGCCAAATGACACATTCGGCCTCGTGCATTTCGACCTTGATCACTTTAAGAAGGTGAACGATCTATTCGGTCACCTGGCAGGCGACGAAGCCCTCGTGGAAGTGTGTAATACAGTCAAATCGCATTTGCGCCAGGATGATTGTTTCGCTCGGCTTGGCGGTGAGGAATTCGCCGTGTTGCTGCCGGGAATTTCCCGGGAAAATGCCTTCAGGGTCGCGGATCGTCTGCGTGAGAGAATATCCGAACTCCGCTTTGAATTCGCCCCGAAGGAATTCAACATCACCGCATCTGCCGGCATCTATCACGGCGACGGCAATCAACTCCTGACCACTGACCTCCTGCAGGCCGTCGACATCAGTCTTTACAAGTCCAAGAATGGCGGGCGCAATCGCATTACCTTCGCTGAGCCCATTGCTCAAAGGACCTGATGCGGCGCTGTCCAACAGTTCGTGTCAGATATCCGGCAAGAACCTCAGAGCTAGAAATGAGCTTCGATCAGGCGCGTGACTTCCCGGTCTCGCGCCGCTTCGCTTTTTCCGCCAATGACGACAACAATCAACTGTTTGCCACCGCGCCGTGCGGTTGCGACGAGATTATAACCCGACATGCGGATGTAACCGGTCTTCAATCCGTCCACGCCGGGCACCTTGCCCAGCAGGTTATTGGTCGCCCGAAACGTCCTGCCGTTATAGGAGAAGGACTTCGCCCGGTAGTAACTGGCATATTGCGGAAAGCGCCGCTTCAGGGCGAGGCCGAGTTTGGCCATGTCGCGAGCAGTTGTCACCTGGGCTGGGTCCGGTAGACCGGTCGCGTTCACGAACCTTGTTTTTCTCAAACCCAATGCACGCGCCTGTTGTGTCATTTGCCGTGCAAACGCAGCTTCGCTGCCGGCAATATTCTCCGCGACAACGATGCCAACATCGTTGGCTGACTTGACCGCCAGTGCCCGTGCCGCCTGTTGAACCGTGATCGTCGATCCGGCCTTCAGACCGAGTTTGGCCGGTGGCTGCGAGGCCGCATTTGCGGACACTTTCAAAGGAGACGACAGCGAAAGCCGTCCGCTCGAAACCTCATCAAACAACAGGTAGAGCGTCATCATCTTGGTCAGCGAGGCGGGAAATCGCGGCGAGTCTGGATCAACCGCGTAGAGCTCTTCGCCAGTGGACGCGTCCAGAACAAGCGCTGAAAAGCCACGTTCAATACCGGTCGCTGGCGCGTAGCTGACAACCGGAATGGACGTGCTTTGAACACTTGCCGGTGTCGCCGCGACAGACGGAGCGGTAGATGTCGGCGCCTGTGCGGTCTGACAGGCGGCGAGAAACACGGCAAGAAGAAGAGTGGAAAGCCTTTTAAATACGGCGCTCGAACGCATTACAAATCTCACGCTTTTGACCAGACCCGCCTTTAGGGCTTCAAGCGGTACCCGGTTTTGAAAATCCAATGCACTATGGCCAGCGAGCCTCCCAGAAAGAGCATCGTCGCAAAGAGCGACAACCACAGGCTGACATCCGCCTGACCGTAAAAACTCCAGCGAAAACCTGAGATCAGATAAACAACCGGGTTGATCAGAGTTACTTTCTGCCAGATTTCCGGCAACATGTTGATGGAATAAAAGCTGCCGCCCAGAAAAGCCAGAGGCGTGACAATTAACAATGGCACAAATTGCAGCTTCTCGAAATTGTCCGCCCAGATGCCAATGATAAATCCGAGCAATGCAAAAGTGACTGCTGTCAGGATGAAAAATGCCGCCATCCAGAAGGGGTGCTGAATTTCGATATCAACGAAGAAATTGGCTGTGATCAAAATGATCAACCCGACCAGGATTGATTTTGTTGCTGCAGCCCCGACATAGGCAACCGTAATTTCGAAAAAGGAAACCGGCGCTGAAAGCACCTCAAAGATGGTGCCGGTGAAACGTGGAAAATAGATGCCGAAAGACGCATTCGAAAGACTTTGCGTCATCAGCGACAGCATGATCAGTCCGGGAACGATAAACGCACCATAGCTGACCCCATCCACTTCGGTAATCCGCGACCCGATTGCCGCGCCAAAAACCACGAAATAGAGCACCGTCGAAATCACTGGCGAAATCACGCTTTGCATGATTGTCCGCCTGGTTCGCGCCATTTCCGAGATATAGATGGATTTGACCGCCTCAAAATTCATTTAGTCACCAGCCCCGTTTGGTTTTTCCTCGATATCCCTTGCCAGGATCAACTCCATTCTCGGCAACGTTCGACCGGGAATGGACCCCGAAGGAGACCGGCCAATCGTTCGAAAGCCCATACGGGCATAGAAAGGTTCCGCTTCCGGGTCGGAATCCACACCAACCCTGCTCAAACCACCGGACACTGCCCTGGCAAACAACCGGTCGAACAATTGCCGTCCGACACCTTTGCCTTTCCAGTCCGGATCGACGAAGCAGGTTTCAAGCTCACCTGATCGCATTGCTGGCTCCATCGACAGACGAATACAGCCGACGAGTTTGCCGTCCTGCGCTTCCGCAACCCAGAAATCATGATCTTCGATCCAACTTGCGCGGACACGTAGCTCTTCCACGCATTGCGCCATAAACGCATCATCATAGCCATTGGACTGCTTTGAGCGCATGCTCAGGTCCGTCAGACTGTCCTTGTCGGTCAGTTTTGCTTTCCGAATGGTGAAATCGTCGCTCATGACGTCTCCTGCTCCTGTCTGACCAGACCGACGAAAATGTCTTCCAAAGATGACTGATCCGTCTGCAAATCGTGAAACCGGACCCCCTCCTTGGAGAGATCGGTCAGAAGAGAGGTGATGCCGGTGCGTTCCGCGTGCGTGTCATAGGTATAGGTGAGACAGGTGCCGTCATTTTCGAGAGTAAGTTGATAACCAGAAAGCCCACCAGGGATCGCGCTTATTGGTTCAGTAAGGCTGAGCGTCAGCAACTTGCGCCCCAGCTTGCGCATCAGTTCCGCCTTTTCTTCAACAAGGATGATCTCACCCTTGTTGATGACACCGACCCGGTCAGCCATTTCCTCGGCTTCTTCAATATAGTGGGTTGTCAGAATGATGGTGACGCCCCGGTCTTTCAATTCACCGACAATGCGCCACATATCATGACGAAGCTCAACGTCGACACCGGCGGTCGGCTCATCCAGAAACAGGATCTTCGGCTCGTGGGCGAGTGCCTTGGCAACCAGTAATCTGCGTTTCATGCCACCGGAGAGTGCCATGATCGGGTTGCTGCGTTTTTCCCAAAGGGTCAGATCCTTGAGGATGCTTTCCACGCGCGCTGGATCAGGCCGTAAACCGAAGAGCCCCCGACTGAGGGCAACGGTATCGCCTACGATTTCAAAGGGGGCAGTCGGCATTTCCTGCGGAACGAGACCGATCAGTTGCCGTGCGGCCCGGTATTCCTTCAAAGCATCATGTCCACCGACATAAATACTGCCGGATGTCGGTCGAACCAGTCCGCAGATCGTACTGATCAACGTGGTTTTGCCGGCCCCGTTCGGACCCAGCAAGGCAAAAACCTCACCTTCCTGAATATCCAGGGACACGGACTTGAGGGCCTGGAAACCACCTTCATAGGTTTTTTCCAGGTCTCTGACGGACAATATCGGAGCCATGAAGTTCCAACCGGTTCAAAATCATGATGATTTGACCAAACGGCCAAATAGACGGGTCACAGTCGCATGTGGGCAGACAGGCCGCAAGATGCAAGTCCCGTCTCCGGCCGACATCAGGCGTTGGGATATCGGCACTCGAAGCTTATTGTTTATCAGGCAGAAACACTGCGTCTGCTGTCATTTCTATGGGCTTTCGGCGTCAAATCTCTATTTTCCGACAAAGGCAGATTTGTTGAAAGGAAAGCAAAATGTCCATTCGTCCGGTTACCCATATCGGCACAACACAAACCACTCTTGAAGGAGCGGGTGTCAAATTGGAGCGCGTTTTCGGCTTTCAGGATCCTGAAATGCTCGACCCGTTTCTGCTGCTGGACGATTTCCGAAACGACCGGCCCGAGGACTATATGGCAGGCTTTCCCTGGCACCCGCACCGCGGTATCGAAACGATCACTTATGTGCTCGCCGGAAATGTTGAACACGGTGACAGCCTTGGCAACAAGGGCGACCTAGGCGCGGGTGACGTGCAATGGATGACCGCCGGTCGTGGCATCATGCACCAGGAAATGCCGAGGGGCGACGAAACCGGTCGCATGCATGGATTCCAGTTATGGGCCAACCTTCCCTCTTCATTGAAAATGACGAAACCACGGTATCAGGACGTCGCAGCCAGAGACATTCCCGTTGAAACCGACGACGATGGAACCTCCGCCCGCGTAATCTGCGGCGAATTCTGGGGTAAGCGAGGACCGGTGGACGGAATCGCCGCCGACCCGCAATATCTGGACATCCACGTGCCCGCAGGCAGGAAAAAACGTTTCAAGGTCGATACCTACAAACAAACCTTCGCCTACATCTTTGAAGGTGACGGCACATTTGAGGGGGCATCCGATCCCTTTGGTGTTCTGACCGAAAAGGAATTCAGCGGTGAAGAGCTCAAGATTCGCGATCAGACAGGGAACCGATCCCTTGTCATTTTCGGTGCGGGAGATGAAATCGTGGTGCAGGCCGGTGATCACGGCATTCGATTTCTGCTGGTTTCCGGCGCGCCGCTAAAGGAACCGGTCGCCTGGCACGGTCCGATCGTTATGAACACCCGCGAAGAACTGGTGCAGGCCGTCAACGAGCTGCGGAACGGAACCTTCATCCGCTAAAACACTGCCCTTGCCGCTGAAGGATGAATAGTCCTGTTGCTGTGTTCAACGCAGCAACAGGACTGCCATCATGCTGACAGACTTATTGTTTTACGACGGCCCCCACTCTGCCTTGCATCCTTCACAATCACTGGATACGTCTGATCTGTATTCGAAGTGATTGGAAAACCATGCCTTTAAAACTCCGTGCGGCGACACCTGCCGACGCTCCCGTCCTGACCGACATTCTGCACCGCTCGAAGGCGTCCTGGAACTATTCCGACGACAAGATGGCCGAGTACCGCAAACATTGGAGCGTGACCGAAAAGACCATACAATCTCTCCACATGACAGTCGCTGAACAGGACGGTGTCCCGATCGGGTTTTCCGGCCTTTCGCCGAAGAACGAAGGCACCCTGCTCGTCGACTTTCTGTTTGTCGCCCCGGAAGTTCAGAGACAGGGAATAGGAGATCTGCTTCTGACAAGAGCCGAGGATCATGCTCGTCAGAATGACCTGTTCAGGCTGTATCTGGAATCAGACGCTCATGCAGGTCCCTTTTACGAAAAGCGCGGATTTCAGACCATCGCAACACGTCCGAGCGCCATGTCGCCAGGCATGGACATTCCGATGATGGAAAAGATATTGCCGCCCTCCGTTCATGCGATTTCGTCAATTGAAATCACACTTTCAGACAAACCCTGGGCCTTCGAGCGAGAAAACGAAACCGCGATATCCACCCATTTCCAGGAGGCGCAAAAACGCATTGCGCTTCTGTGGAACGGTCGCACCCTGAAACTGACGAACTACCGCTTTGAAAACGGATCCTTCATGGGCGCATGTGCGGAATGCGCCTACGCATCCTTCCTCGCCTGGAGAGATTGGGGGGCTCCGGACAGCTCCGCATACAATCTGTTTGGCTCGGCAATCATTCGTTCCAGCGACGGCGCCCTTCTTTACGGCGTCATGTCAGAGCACACCGCCACAGCCGGTCAGATCTATCCACCCGGAGGCAATCTGGATCCGACGGACTTGACGGCGACCGGACAAGTTGACGTGGCCGGTGCGATCAGCCGGGAACTGGAGGAGGAAACCGGACTGACCATGGCGGCACTCGATCCTGGTGAATTCCTGGTTGCCTTCGATGGTCCACGGATTTCAATTTCACGGATCTTCGACGCCGATCAAACCGCAACCGAGCTGCGGGACAAAATCATGCGCTTTTCCAAAGCCAGCAAAGAGCAGGAATTGGCGGATATCCGTATTATTCGTTCACCTTCGGATCTGAACGACCCTGCTATGGTTTCCTATGCTCGAGCGATCGGAAGACATCTGCTGACATAGGCGGTGTCATGCTGCCAATTCGCTGACAAGATTTAGTTCACCATGAAAAGCCACGAAGCACTGGCAGGACTTGCCTTAAAATGCAAAAGTCCGCTCACTTCGAATGTCGTCCCGACTGACTCGCCTGGGAGAAAAATATGAGCCGCCGCTATGCGATCCTGGATGTCTTCACGAACAAAAGCCTTGCCGGCAACCCGCTGGCCGTGGTTCTGGACTCCGAGGGGTTGAGCGACGAGCAGATGCAAAAGATTGCCGGAGAGTTCAATCTGTCCGAAACGGTGTTCGTTTTTCCCCCGGAAAATCCGGGGCAGTCCGCCAGCATGCGCATTTTCACACCGAAACTTGAATTGCCCTTTGCCGGACATCCGACCGTCGGCACGGCAATCTTGATGGCGACAGAACGCTTTGGCGACATTTCAGGAGAGCAGGACGCGGTCGTTGTTCTGAAACAGAAGATCGGAGCGGTGCGTTGCGCGGTAATCCTGCGGGAAAACGCCGCCGCCTTTGCCGAATTCGACGTCCCAAGCCTGCCTGAACCGGCCGGACCAACCCACAATGTCGAATTGATCGCAGCCGCCCTGGATCTGGAGCCGTCCGATATCGGCTTCGAAAATCATGCGCCGTCCCGTTTCCGGGTCGGTCCGCCCTTCAATTTCGTCCCGGTGCGCGACCTGGATGCACTAGCTCGTGCAACACCTGTTCCAGCCATGTGGAAGGCCGGTTTCGGCAAGGACGACCATAACGATGCGTATGTGTATTGCCGGGAAACCCGCTCCCACGACAGCGCATTCCATGCGCGTCTGTTCGCACCCGATATGGGTATACCGGAGGACCCGGCGACCGGTTCCGCCGCAGCGGCTTTTGCCGGAGTGGTCCATTTCTATGATGGTCTGACCGCCGGAACCCACCACATTCGCATCGAACAGGGTTTCGAAATGGGCCG
>NZ_JAILWL010000128.1 GCF_025698965.1 Roseibium sp. | reverse complement strand
AATTGCCGGGCCCGTGGTGCGATGTCGAAAAAATCCCGACGGTCCAGCGGTTCGCCACCTGACAGGATCAGCGCCGGAACCTTGAAACTGCCCAGATCCTCCAGCGTCGCCATCGCCTGTTCGTGGGTCAGTTCTCCGGGAAAGTCCACGTCTGCGGAAACTGTATAGCAATGGCGGCATTTGAGATTGCAGCGCCGGGTAAGGTTCCAGATAACCACCGGTTTGACGAGGCCGTTTGCAGCGCGTTTGCGCACCGGTGTCGGGTTGGCAATCTGCTGCATATATTCCGACAGGCGAAACATTGTCAGTTTTCCTTCCTGCTGAGCCGCATTCCGGTTTTTTTCAAGATGCGCGTGGAAAACAGGATGTCGCTCGCGCGGCAGGCATCTCCGATAAGTGCGGCAACTTCGGTGCGCTTGGCGTGAACCTCATCGCGATTTGCGCCGTGAACCATCGCAAACAGGTTGTACGGCCAGTCGGGAAGAGCCCGCGGACGGCGATAGCAATGAGTGACGAACGAAAGGGCGCCTACACGCTTGCCGAGCTCGTCAATCACCGCATCATCGACATCCCAGACGGTCATGCCGTTTGAGGTGAGACCGAGACGATAGTGGTTCGGTGCCGCCCCAATTCTCCGAATGACACCCTGTTCCTTCAACCGCGACAGGCGCTTGAGCAATTCAGCCTCGCTCATGCCGAGGGTTTCGGCGACAACTTCATAAGGGCGCGAAACCAGCGGTAGTCCAGCCTGCGTCGCTTCCATGATTGCCCGGTCTTTTGGATGCAAGGTCATGCGGTCACCCGGAATCCGATGAAAAATTCCTGTTCTTTGGGAAACAGGAGAACTTGCAGCCCGGTCTCTTGCTCGATGGCAGCAGCGGTGCTGGCGATGCCGTCCTGATTTTCCGTTGCAAGGACGAACCACATGTTCAGCCTGTGATCCCGTTCATAATTATGGGCAACCTCCGCATGAGCATTGACTTTGGTTAAGACCTCCTGGAAACGGTCTTCCGGAACGCTCATTGCACACAGACAAAAGGCACCTCCCAGGGCCTCTGCATCGAAAAACGGGCCGAAACGCGTCAGATAACCATCATCCCGCAGTCGCCTCGTCCGATCGACGATCTCCTGTTCATCTACATCAAGTTCTTCCGCAATTTGCACGAAAGGACGCGAAGTGAGAGGCAGGTCATCCTGAAGCCGGTTGATCAGTTTGCGGTCCATCTCGTCAAGCGGTTCACTCATGCCGCTTCTCCCTTCTCCGCAATCTTCTCCGCGATCAAGGCACCGGTCTGCTTGAAACAGCGACTGGAAAAGAGAACTCGATAGGGAACATCCGCAAGTTCCGGCAACATGGATGCGCCGGTGAGCGTATCAAGCGCTTGCCCACGGCTCTTGGCGTGGATCATGCAGTAGAGCCGGAATGGCCAGACCCCCTCGACCGGACGGCGCTCGTAGCACAGCGTCACGCCGGGATGGGCGGCAAGGGAAGTGCCGGCTGCAGTGACATTTTCGGCTGCAACATCCCAGACGACCATGGCGTTGGAACTCCAGCCCAGGGCCCGGTGACGGACGATGACACCGAGCCGGGAGATGATCCCGGCTTGCTGTAAAACGTCGATCCGGGCAAGAACTTCCTCCTCGGTGCGATCGAGTTCCTTCGCGATCAACGCAAAAGGTCGCGCACACAAGGGCATGCCTGTTGTCAGCGATTGGAGAATAGCCCTGTCGCCATCCCTGAGCAGGTCTAGCCGGATTGGGCGTGGCACCGGGGCTTTCGTCGTATCGTCGGTGAGCTTGAAACCGAGATCGACATTGAATGGCCTGACGAGAGGCAGATCAAGGACCTGCAAGCCGGTTTCGGCACGAATGGTGTCCAGGGTCCGGTCGACATGGGCACGGTCCGGACCCGTCGTGACAAACCAGAGGTTCCAGTGGTTCTCCCGCAGATAGGAATGATTGACGCCTGGTTGCCGGCCGACGATTTCTGCGACGGTCTCCAGATTTTCAGTTGAGGCGGAAAGGGCGGCAAGCGTGCTGGCGGAAACGGTGTTTGGAGCGCAGGTCGCTCCTACACGGGAAATTCTTCCCGAAGCCCTCAAGGCCGCCAGTCTTGAGACGACATCCACTTCGGCGCAACCGATCCGAAGTCCGATTTCCGCGAACGGTCGTTCGACCAGTGGAAATTCACGCTGCCACTCATCCAGCAGTCTGAAGTCAATGGGATCACCAATTCGTTCCATTGTTCATAACCCCATTCTGTGAGCGCGGGAGGTGAAGAAGATGCCGGATGGGCTTTCCGCATCGATTTCGCCGCGCTTTTCAAAGGTGCGGGTGTCGTAGATCATGACTTTCCCGGCATCTCGTACTGAGACCCAGACCTCGTGTCCGCGCGGGGTGAATTCCATGTGCAGGATTGCCGGGCCGGGTTTGAATTCGTGGACAACTTTCTTGGACAGCGTATCGATCACCTGAATGGTGTCGTTGAGCGGATGAGCGAAATTCACCCAGACCTGACGGCCGTCCGGTCGCGCCATTGCAAAGACCGGTTGGCCGTAAGTGTCGGTCCGACCGGTTTCTTCAAGGCTGGTCTCGTCTATCCAGAGCACCTGATGATGGCCGACCGCCGGCAATACGAACTCACGACCTGCACGTGCCCAGCCTTCCAGATGGGGCATCTTGTAGACAGGAAGCTCCTTCTGACCGCGACCGTATTCCGGAAGCACGCGGATAGGCTCCGGGTCATCTTCCCACAGATCCAGGGCTGTCAGACCGTCTTCACCGAAAAGACCGGTGATGTAGAGGCGGCCGTCGCCGGTGATCAGCGCGTCATAGGGATTGTCGCCCATGCCGGAGATTTTTTTGACAAGAGGCGTACCGGACGACATGTCCGCGATCCAGGTCTCACCCTCGTCCCACAGCGTGAACACGAAGCGGCGGCCCGGAGCATCCACGAGTCCGATCGTCTTGGATTCGGTTGGAATGTCGGCGACCAGCTCAAGCGTATCCGCATCGAAAATCCGGACGCCACCCGGTTCGTAGTTTGAAACCGCCACCAGCGTGCCGTCGTCGGAAATGGCACCACCAATGGAATTGCCCGCCTGAACAACGCGGTTTGCAATCGATTTTTCGACAAGATCGACCTTGGTCAGACCACCATCACGCCCGAAAACATAGGCATAGCGTTGATCCGGTGAGTAAACCAGGCTGGCATGCGAGAGATCGCCAAGGCCGGTGATCCTTGAGATCGTGGCCTTTTCGGATTGATCCACAAGGAGCAGCGATCCGGAAGCCCTTTCCACCACAAGACCGAGGTCACCGGTCGCAATGATCGTCTCGGCCTGTACATTGCCGATCATCAGAATTGCCAGAATGGCACCAGGGAGCCACTTCATTTCACGTCTCCTTGTAAGAGATACTCGGCAATCTTCTTCGCATCAGCCTCGCTCATCAGCGGGCGCCAGGGAGGCATGGCAGTGTCGGGAATGCCGTCCAGAACAACTGTCGATAGCGTGTCGATGTCGTAGTGCGACAGGGACTGGGGGCGGATGTCGGGGCCGAGCCCACCTTTCAGCGTGAGGCCGTGGCAGGAGCCGCAATCCTGATGCACGAGATTTACCAGCTTGTCGGTCTGCGCGGCCTCTTCCGCGCCGACCGGACTGGATAAAAGCAAAAAGAGGGCAAGGAGCTTACGCATGGACCCGATGCCCGAAGCCAAGGTTGGCTTCCGCCGCACCGATCAGCTCTGAGACAGAGGTGGGCCATTCGGCGCAAAGGGTGACGACCTTGCCGATCACAAAAAGCACAGGGGCTTTCAATTCAGCCTCCCGAGCATCCATGGCAATGCGATTGAGTTGTGAGAACAACCGCGTTTCCCGTGGGGTCGTTGCATTTGCAATCGCCATGACAGGCGTCGTTTCGTTCAGGCCTTCGGCAATCAGTCGCATGGCAATCTGGCCGATGTTGGCAACGCCCATATAGACGACGAGGGTGGTGTCTTCGCTGGCAAGACTACGCCAATCCAGGTCGAGTGAACCATTGGCCTGCCGATGTCCGGTCACGTAGCGTACGCCGGTAGCGAGACCGCGATGCGTGAGCGGAACGCCGCTTGCGGCGGCCGCGCCTTGCGCCGCGGTGATGCCGGGTGCGTATTCAACCGGAATTCCGAGAGAGGTCAGATGTGCGGCTTCTTCCGAACCTCTACCGAAGATGAGCGGATCGCCACCTTTAAGCCGGGCAACTGTCAGGCCCTTCTGAGCGAGGGCACTGAGGATTTCGTTGATTTTTTCCTGGGGAACAGGATGGTTGTCAGGCGATTTCCCGACAAATACCCTTTCCGCACCGCTCGGTGCCAGCGCCAGAATTTCCGGCGAGACAAGCCGGTCATAGACCACAGCGTCGGCGTTCTGCAGCATGCGCAAGGCGCGTAGCGTGAGAAGTTCGACATCGCCTGGACCGGCTCCGATGAGAAAGACTTTACCAGTCATGAGTGACCCCGCTTCTCCCGAGATTTGGATGCTTGGTTCGCTGCAAAACGCCCTGGCATGTACCGCCTGTCATATGCGCCGGTTGAGGCTTGAAGGCGGGATTTGGGACGGGGCGTTTCGTGGCAACATGATTGCTCATTTCGAGCGAGACCGGCTTGACAATAGTCAATGGAATCCGTTGACCACCGAGACTTTTTTCAAAGTCGCTCAGGGCGTTACGGTCACCATTCCGATCATTTCCTGCGTTTCCCAATGCGGTCCGCACAGATAGTTCTGCGGGCCGGCAACAAGGAACGTGAATTCGAATTCGTCTTCTGGAAACAGCCTGTCGGATTCCGGTGTGTCCGTTTCCTTGAGCAGCACCGTATGACTTGTTCGCTTGTCGACATTGACCCAGCGGACAGTCGTGCCGACGGGAACTTTCAGATCTCCGGGGCAGAACTTGTACTTGTACATCTTCACGATACGGACGCCTTCTTCCTCGGATGAGGGGTGGCCGAACATGTCGACGTAGCGGTCTTCGGCTTCAGCGCAGATCGCAGCTGTCTTGTCGTCTTCCGCCAAGGCCGGAACGGATATCAGGAGTGCAAGCAGGATTGCGGGAAGACGAAATGTATTCAGGCACATGCAAATTCTCCCTCTTGAATAAAACCGGGGCGGCCTGAAATTCAGACCGCCCCGCTTGTTGTTACTGCTTGGTCACGTCGATCTGTGCCGTTTCGTCATCCAGCGCCAGACTGGTGTTGAGCGTCACGTGGTGGAACCGCGCAGCGGCATAGTCGTCGTGAATGGCGAAGCCGACCGTATAGGTTTTACCCGGCTCGATCGGAATATCGCCAGGAGCGCCGGGATTGAGCGGCCGCGAGAACACGACGGTCCAAACACCGCCCGCAAGGCTGGCTTCAGCCTCCATCTCGCCTCCGTTTTCAACCCGCCGGTCCAAAAGGTATCCGTTGCTTGCCGTGCCATCGGCATAGACACGCAACAGGTCCAGATAGGTACCGTCCGCCAGAAGCTGGTCGATCTCTTCGGCAGGTTTCAGTTTGTCCCAGCCACCCTGGGCCTTGCCTCTTCTGCCTTTGACCTCCACCTTCGTACGGCTTTCGGTCAGATATTTCGTGATCGTTTCCTTGGCTTCCAGCTGGGCGGCAACATCCGCATTGGCGGCAATCGCTTCCGCGCCGGGGTCGAACGGCATGTAGCTGTTGTCGGCATGACAGGATGCCCAGCAACCGACCTGCTCACCCAGTTCGATACCCGTACCGGTGATCATCATGGCCACCTTGATCTGGTTGTCCGGATCCATTTTGCCGCCTTCGACAAATGGGGCCGGGCTGTGCGCAGTTTCAGGCCACTGAAGTCTCACATAGAGGTTTTCATCGTCGTGAGCAGCTTGCACGGTCGCGTCGATTGTGCCTGGTTTTCCTGGAATCGGAGTTGCTTCTGTTTCACCGCCGGCAACAATCTTGGTGCCTATCGCTTCAAGTTCCTTGGCATGGCAGGTGGTACAGGCATCGCCGCCTTTGGTGAGCGGACGGGCGCCTCCGTGGGTTTTGCCGTTCTGCACCCATTCGAAAGAGGCCTGTCCGGGATAGAACAGGGTCATATCGGCCGGTGCAACGGCGTTCCAGTCAATATTCGCCGCAACGGTGCCGCCGCCGCCGTCACCGGTGCTGCCGCTTGCGGCTGCATCTCCAGCTTCGCCTTCCAGCGTTGCCCGCTCTTCAGCGCGCGCTGCTTCGACAGCAGTTGCTATCTTGGCCTGAACGGCTTCCCGTTCGGCTTTTTTCGCAGCCTTTTCCGCGGCTTCCTCTTCAGCTTCCTTTTCGGTGATGAATTTCAGGCTCGCAAGGTATTCCTGGGGAACCTCGCGCTTGAAGGCCGGATTCGGTGTCTCAAGTTTTTCGATGTAGTCGGGATCGGCACGGTCGCGCAGATCCGAGTGGGCAATGCCCTTGTGACAGTCGATACAGGTCTGACCCGCTTCCATTGCATTCAGATGCTGCTGCCGGGCGCGCGGCTTCTGGAATTCCGGCATCATCGAATCGAAGCCGTGACAGTTACGGCATTCACGTGAGTCGTTTGCCTTCATGCGCTCCCATTCGTTCATGGCCAGGTGCACACGTTTTGCTTCGAATTTTTCTTTTGTGGAGATCGATCCGGTCATCTTGCCCCAGAGTTCTCTGGAGGCCTTGACCTTGCGGATGATCTTGTGTGTCCAGTCCTTCGGGACGTGACAATCGGAGCAAGTTGCTCCGACACCCGAACGGTTCACGTCGTGAATTGTACCGGTGTATTCTTCGTAGACGAAATCGCGCATCTCGTGGCAGGAGATGCAGAATTGTTTGGTGTTGGTGGCTTCCATTGCAGTGTTGAAGCCGCCCCAGAAGATGATGCCGGCAACAAATGCAGCCGCAACACCCCCGATGGGCATGCCCCACAGCACGTATCTGCGCCAGATCGGCTTCTTCTTGTCTCCACCCTGACTGCTCTCGGTCATGTCCAGGCTCCGTATTCGGTTTTCTCGATCGACCCTTCGCAGTCGGGCCGCAGGCCAACGGATTTCAGGAAGCGCACAAGCGTCTGTGATTGTCGGCTGATCAAGAGCCGACACCGTCCCGTTCCCGCTGGCAAAAAAAGAAGGGCGGGCGAGCGGCCCGCCCTTCAAAGGCTCGCTAGATCACGTTAGGTGACGTGGTTCGAACGGTTGTAGACGTTGAACTTGCCGGTCGGGGCGAAGAGGCCCTTGACCCTGGCTTTTTCTTCAAGCGTCTTGGCGTCGAAGATCACGATTTCACCGTTCGGTTCTTTCGAAGTTGCGCGGTTCCATTTGGAGACCCACACTTCAGAACCGTCCTGGTTGAATTCGAAGTGAACGGCGACGTTGCCTTCCTCTTCGGTGATCTGGATGGTCTTGACGATCTCACCGGTTTCTTTCGAGATCACCTGCACCGACTGCTGCACTTCGGGTTCCGGGTGCTTGGTCTGGTCTGCCCAGATGTAGTCCGAATCCGGGTGGGTTCTGATAAACAGACCCGCGCCGTCGGTTTCTACCTCGTAGCAGACTTTCCAAGCGTCATCCGGACGGTTTTCTGGATCGTTACCCCAGACGGTCACGGTACCTTCACCAAGGTGGGTGGTACCGGCCACCGGACCACAATTTGGGTCGTTCCAGTTCGCGCCCGGGCCGGGGTGCGGCAGCGGAGCAGTGTCGATCATGGCTTCGAGTTTGTGGGTTTTGGTGTCCACAACAACCATTTTGTTCGACGCGTTTGCGGCGATCTGGAAGTAGCGACCGCTCGGATCGAAGAAGCCGTCATGCAGGAACTTCGCCGAATCGATTTTGTCGATGCGCAGATTGTCGAGGTCAGTATAGTCGACCTGCCAAAGCTGGCCGAGTTCCTTGACCGCAACGATCCAGGATGGCTCGTTCGGAGTGGTGTAGATGGCAGCCACGCGGCTTTCTTCCACATAATCACCGTCGACATTGACACCGCGTGTGGAGACAACCTTCTTCGGCTCCATGGTTTCGGCATCGACGATTGCGAAATGCGGCGGCCAGTAGCCTCCACCGATGACGTACTTGCCGTCGCCAGAAACGGCAACGTCGCGGGCGTCATAGGCGATCTTCACTTCGGCGACCAGCATGTTCTCAGGGTTCTGCCAGAGATCGATCTTGGTCATCTTGCCGTCGCGGCCCATCGTGTACCAGAAGCGGCCCGGGTTTTCCGGCTCTTCCAGTTTGTGGTGCTCGGAGGCCTTCAGGACGTGCACGGCATAACCGGTCGGAATGTGCGCCAGCACTTCCTTGGTATCGCCATCAATGACGGCAACCTTACCTACGTCACGCTCGATAACGACGAAGAAGTTCTCCCAGTTCCGGCCGTGCAGCGGCTCGGTCGGATAGTCCTTGGGCTCGACATAGACCTTGCGGGTTGCCTCCATTTGCGCCAGCGACATTTCAGGCGGCTTTGGCGGCTCCATCATGATGTAGGTCGCCATGTCCTTGATTTCCTGCTCGGTCATGATGTCCGAGAAGTTGTTCATGCCGCCTTCGGTGCCCCAGGCAATAATCTTTTCCAGGCGTTCCTGGCCAAGCTTCAGGGTGCCGCCTTCTGTGACTTTTCCATCGGCTGCTGTCTTTTTCCAGTGGGGCTCAAGGTTCTTACCTGTCGCACCCTTGCGCAGCACGCCGTGACAACCTGCGCATCTTTCAAAGTAGAGCTGTTTGGATGATTCAAAGGCCTCCTCGGTCAAGGTTGGACCTTCTGCAAAGGCAGGCGCCGTCACACTGCCTAACAGCAGCGCGAGGCTTGCGGCGAGCGCATGGCCTGTCCCTTTTCTCTTTCTTGGATGTGACATTCTCAAACTCCAAATGCTGGTGAGGCAGTCGCGAGCCTTGTGCATTTGGCAGTTTGCTTCCTTGACTTTCGTTAAGCTCAATCGCCCGAAGATACTGAAAACAGTAGCGTTTTTTAAATATGCATGAAATTTGAATGATAGTAAGTGGCTGAAATATGGCGTGAAAAGAGTGTCCAACTGACGCAGTTGGTCATTATTGTCGCAGGTGAAATTCACTCCCTGACGTTAAAAAAAGGGCTTACCGAGACCGGCTTCGAATTTCTGTCAGGCCGTCTCAATTGGCGCTGAAATCGGTTGCTTGACTTTGGTTAAGGAAATGTGCCCGCACCCTGCCACCCTTTCACCACATTCAATACGGCGGAAAGGAGCGCGCAATGCGCGAAGTCATGACCAAAAGCATGGCCCGAAACATATTTTATGGCGGGTCACTGTTCTTCATCATCATCTTCCTAGGTCTGTCGGCGCACAGTCACTTCTACATCACCGGGACATCGACAAATCACGATGCCATCGATGAGAGCGTGGCCGCCGGCAAGCATGTCTGGGAAGAAAAAGCCTGCATCAACTGCCACACGATCCTGGGTGAAGGCGCGTATTTCGCACCGGAAGTCGGCAACGTGATGACACGTTGGGGTGTCCTGGACGATCCGGACGCTGCTTTCGAAACCCTGAAAGGTTGGATGGAATCCATGCCGACAGGCATCGAAGGCCGTCGCCAGATGCCTCAGTTCAATCTGACAGACAAGGAAATTCGCGACCTCGCAAACTTCCTGATCTGGACCGACAAGATCGACGCCCAAGACTGGCCGCCGAATGACGCCGGCTGATCTGAAAGCGAGAAGGAACGAACAATGAAATACCAATCTCAGAAAGTCGCCCTGGCGTATTTCGCCGTCGCCCTGGGCCTCTTTGCCATCCAGGTGTCAGGCGGATTGCTGGCGGGCTGGGTCTATGTCCAGCCGAATTTCCTCTCTGAACTCCTGCCCTTCAACATTATCAGGATGTTGCACACAAACAGCCTGATTGTCTGGTTGCTGCTCGGATTCTTCGGCGCAGCCTATTTCCTCATCCCCGAAGAGGCGGAACGGGAAATCCACTCGACCAAACTAGCCTATCTGCAGCTTGCGATCCTGGTGATCGGTACGCTCGGCGTCGTTGTCACCTATGTGTTCAACCTGTTTGAAGGCAATTGGCTTCTGGGCAAGGAAGGCCGCGAGTTCATCGAACAGCCCAAATGGGTCAAGGTAGGCATCGTCGTTGCTGCGCTGATCTTCCTGTACAACGTCACCATGACGGTGCTGAAGGGCAAGAAAACCGCGATCACCAACATCCTGTTGTTGGGTTTGTGGGGACTGGCGCTTTTGTTCCTGTTCAGTTTCTACAATCCGAGCAACCTGGCACTGGACAAGCAGTACTGGTGGTACATCGTCCACCTGTGGGTTGAAGGTGTCTGGGAACTGATCATGGCCTCCATCCTGGCCTACCTGATGCTGAAGCTGACCGGTGTTGACCGCGAAGTTGTCGAAAAATGGCTCTATGTCATCGTTGCGGCGGCGCTGTTCTCAGGCATCCTGGGAACCGGTCACCACTATTACTGGATCGGCACGCCCGCCTACTGGCAGTGGATCGGTTCGATCTTCTCCTCCCTTGAAGTCATTCCGTTCTTCGCGATGATGGCCTTTGCCTTCGTCATGGTCTGGAAGGGTCGCCGGGATCATCCCAACAAGGCCGCGCTGCTGTGGTCGCTGGGCTGTGCGACGCTTGCCTTCTTCGGTGCCGGGGTCTGGGGCTTCCTGCACACTTTGCATGGCGTCAACTACTATACCCACGGCACACAGATCACTGCCGCACACGGTCATCTGGCCTTCTTCGGGGCGTATGTGTCTCTGAACCTGGCCATCATCAGCTACGCCATGCCGATCTTGCGGGGACGTGATCCCTACAACCAGGTGCTCAACATGGCGTCCTTCTGGCTGATGTCCGGTGGCATGGCGTTCATGACCTTCGTGCTGACCTTTGCCGGAACGATTCAAACGCACCTGCAGCGGGTCAATGGCGAATACTTCATGGACGTTCAGGACCAGATTGCCCTGTTCTACTGGATGCGGTTCGGCTCTGGCGTTGCCGTGGTTCTCGGTGCGCTCCTGTTCATCTACGCAGTTGCCGTTCCAAGGCGTGAAATCATCGAATCCGGTGACGCTGCCAGCGTCCCTGCGGAGTAAGTGCGATGGAAGGAAGTGTATCACTGGGAAAAGGGGCGGCTGACGCCCCTTTTTACCTGCCGCAAAGTGACGAATGTTCGGTTTTCGAAGCCGCCTTCGCCAATGCGCTGCCGGTTCTTCTGAAAGGGCCGACCGGTTGCGGCAAAACCCGTTTTGTTGCGCATATGGCAGCCAAACTCGGACGTAAGCTCTATACGGTCGCCTGTCACGATGACCTGTCCGCTGCCGATCTGATTGGCCGCTATCTCCTCAAAGGCGGTGAAACGGTCTGGGTCGACGGACCGCTCACAAGAGCAGTCCGCGAAGGAGCGATCTGCTATCTCGACGAAGTTGTCGAGGCGCGCAAGGATGTGACGGTGGTGCTCCACCCACTGACGGATGATCGCAGAACTTTGCCGATCGACCGGACCAGTGAAGAACTCGCGGCCGTTCCCGGCTTCATGCTGGTAGCGTCCTACAATCCCGGTTACCAGAACATCCTGAAAACGTTGAAACCGTCAACGCGACAACGCTTCATTTCGCTCGAATTCGACTTTCCGGCTCCTGAACTTGAGGTCGAAATCGTCGCGGAAGAAAGCGGCCTGGATCAGGCAAGGGTCAAAAATCTTGTCCGGCTTGCCGGCAAGTTACGCGCACTCAAAGGACAGGACCTGGAAGAAGGCGTATCGACCCGTCTGGTTGTCTATGCCGCCACGTTGATCGCGCAGGGCATGTCCGTGGAACGGGCAATCCTCGCGGCGATGATTGAACCGCTGAGCGATGACGAGGACGTGAAACGCGGGCTCCAAGATCTTGTCACGGCCGTGTTTGGGTGAGGCCAGACCGATGGGCAAGATCGAAATCGAACCATGGGAACCCGAAGAAACGGTCGGGAAACTGTGGCACGCATTTGCAAGCCGCCTGGATGCACCCGAGGTGCATCATGGGGCCGCGGTCGACTTCCATGAAGTCGGCGGGCGGCTTGCTGTGCTTTTCCGGGGACTGGGAGGAGACCACAGTGTGGACCTTCGCCCGGTCTCCGAAGAAGTCTCCAACCACCGCCTCAGTTTTCTGAGGCGGCTTGGGACTGAAGCGGAGATCATTCCGCGCGCCAGTTTCGACGGCGAGACCCTGCGATTGCCAGCGAGCCTTGCCGTGTTTCCAATCCGCGAAGCAAATGCGGCACTTTATGTGTGGCTGACGGCCATGGCCGCCAACACACCTGATTTCACGGCCGAAGAAGACCCGTTGCGCGCGGATCTTCAGACTTTGCGTGTTGCCGGAGAATTGGCAGAACGGACGTTGCAAGCTGCACCGGGACTGAAGAACCTTTACGAAGCGCTATGCGACGGAATTCTTCGGCAACGTCCCACAGCGTCACTGCCGACTGTCGAAACAAGGGTCGAACGTCTTGTAAGACACCTGCTTGGCGACCCTTCCCGGTTGCCAAGGGATGTGCAGGACCTGAAGTCCAGGCTGGATGCCGGTCAGCTCGATGACATCTCGGCACCGCGTGGGTACCGTCCATTCCGCCCGGTTCCTCTTTGGCCGCAGCTGCGGGACGTTGTATTTTCAACCGGGGACGCTGTCGAAACCCGGGAAACGGATGGCGAGCGAGAGGAAACAAATGGCAAGACTGTTCGCGCCCGCCGACGGAAATCCGATCAGGCGGAGCGCAAGGACAGCCTGATCCTGCACAAGTTCGAGGCCATCCTGAGCTGGGCGGAGTTTCTGAACCTCAACCGCCGCGTCGATGACGACGACAACGACGATGCCAAGAAGGCTGCGGAAGATCAGGACGAAATCGGCCTTGGGCAGATTTCCCAGGCTCCGGCGACACGGTTGAAACTGCATCTGGATCTGGCTCCCGAGGATGTTGATCGGGAACGCCTGTCCGGCCGGACACTCTACCCGGAATGGGAAGCGCGCAAGGGGCAATACCTGCAGGACCATGTCTGCGTCCTGACAAGTGTTGCCGAAGCGGATCCGGCCAATGATGTGGTTGCCACCGATCCGGCAGCGGCACGCCGTATTCGTTCGGTCAAACGGCAATTCGAAGCTTTTCGTCCCGGACGCGTTACGACGCGAGGGCACCTGGAAGGCGATGCCCTTGATATGGACGCCGCCGTACGCTCGCAGGTGGAGCGGATTGCCAGCGGCGTCGGCAACGATCGCATCTGGCTACAGACCCGTCCGGAAGCACGGGATCTTGCGGTCTCGATCCTGCTGGACGTTTCGCGTTCAACCGAAAGTGCGGTTTCGGGACGTGCAGTGATCGATATTGAAAGGGAGGCTTTGACAGCGCTTGCCTGGGGACTGAATGCGTGTGGCGATGATTTCTCAATCTCTGCATTTTCTTCACTGAAGCGTCACCGGGTTTACCTGCAGAGTTGCAAGCGATTTGACGAGCCGATGTCTTTGACCGTGGAACACCGGATCAGTGGTCTGAAGCCAGGTTTCTACACCCGTCTTGGGGCGGCCATGCGCCATGCCAGCGCGGACCTCGCCAGGCAATCGCACAAGCGCAAGCTTCTGATGGTGATTACGGACGGAAAACCGAACGACCTGGATCACTACGAAGGCCGACATGGTATCGAGGATACCAGAATGGCCGTTCGTGAAGCCCGGCGGGCCGGACAGTCGGTGTTCGGTGTAACCATCGACAAGTCGGCAAAGTCGTGGTTCCCGCGCCTGTTCG
>NZ_JAILWL010000127.1 GCF_025698965.1 Roseibium sp. | reverse complement strand
TTCGGGCAGAATATGGCACGGAAATCGGCTTCGAGGCCGTGCCATACACAACGGCACGCTGGATCGAGACCGACAGCCAGACACTTCAGAAGATGCTTGAAGGTCACCGCATGTCGATCGCAAACGACCGCGACGACAAGCCGGTCTTCCTGTTTAAGAACGCCTGGGAAGTCGGTCATGTCACTGAGAAGTTTCCGGACGTGACCTTCCGCGAAACCCGTGAGATCGTCTACGAGGCGTAAGTTGGGATAGCGCCGTATCGCGGGGTCATTCCCCACTGGCGAAATCACTTGAGATAACTCCGACGACCCCTGCCAGGGTGACCGGAGACTTCTACCTGATGCCAGAAATCCTTGCCCTCAATCGACAGGCTTTGGCGAGTTACGATGACGTTCGGATCTGATCCGATTGCTCTTTTTGCGTGTTAACGGGATTTCGCGATATCCTGTCTGCTGTTTCGATCACTGGCTCCTCCTGACGGCAAGCCGTAAAGGCAAAGCAAGGTGCGCAATGGCTGACTATGACAAGAACCCGTCGCCCTATCTGAAACAGGCAGTTTCCGAAAACCCTTACCGGTTGCTTGAGTGGACGGTTTTTATGGATGTCCTTGGTCCGGTTTCAGGCAAGCGAGTACTGGATCTGGCTTGCGGGGATGGCCGCCTGACCCGCATTCTCGCCCATGGAGGGGCAGTCGAAGTACTGGGGCTTGATATTTCAGTTGAAATGCTGGAGCGGGCCAATGCGCAAAACGCTGCCGGTGAGCCCGAGGCGTTCCCGGATATGGTGACCTACGGCAAGGTGAGTGCCGCTGACGACATGTTCGAATGGGCGGAACACGCTGACATCGTCACCGCCATGTATCTGTTCCACTATGCCCAAAGCCTCGAGGAACTGGGTCTGATGGGGCGTTTCATCGGCCGCAATCTGAAAGACGATGGTCGCTTCGTAACCTATGCGATCAACCCTGATTACGACTTCACCAATGCGCCGGACGACATGGAAGAGCGGATCGGGTTCCGGTATGGCATTGTTGATCCTCCAGCTTACACATTGATCATCAAGGATTTTGAAGTGCCGATCTGGCAGTGGAGCCGGCAGGAGCATGAGGACGCCCTGAAAGAGGGTGGTCTCACCAATATCGAATGGCACGCTTTGAAGTTTCCGCCGGACCAGGAAAAACTGAACGAGGAATGGGCCTGGTATCTCGACAATCCCAGCTGCGTTGTCCTATCGGCAGAAAAGCCCGGCTGATCTCTTGGCGACTGTCTTCAATTGGAACAGGATCCCCATTCGGCACAACAACTTGTGGCGGCTGTCCTGCAAAGCTGGATAACGGGCTACCCTGTTATCCCGATTTGGTTTATCGGTGATGCCAAATCCCGTGACTGACAGGGTTCAGAGATTGCCGAAATGACCAAAAAGCCTCTCACCTTGCGCCCACTGGCGCCCGCCGATTGCGACCTGGTCTGCCGGCACCGTGAGGAAATGTTTCGCGCGTCCGGGCACCCGGACCAGACCCTGGCCGACATGGCAGAAACCTATCGCGATTGGCAACGGCAAAGCCTGGACGACGGCAGCTATTTCGGGTTCGTCGCCGAGGTGGATGGCCACCCCATTGGTGCTGTCGGCTTGATGGAAATCGATTGGCCGCCGCATCCTTTGCACCCGCTTGCGGCAAAACGCGGCTATGTCCTCAATCTGTTCGTCGAACCGGAATGCCGCGGGCAGGGGATCGCCAGGAAACTGATGCAGGCCGCCGATGGCGAATTCAAAAAGCGTGGCCTTGACTACGCGATCCTTCATGCGACCAAGCAGGGTCGACCGCTCTACGAAAAGGACGGCTGGGCACAGACTTCGGAAATGGGGAAGACATTTTTGAAGGGGCACCGACACGAGTAAGTCGGAAGAAAATTGGATCTATTCTTGAAGGTGACGCAGCTGCAAGCAATCGGCAATAGACGAGAAGTTGCGGGTAAACCGATTTCCGGAATTTGATTGGATAATCTAGAAGGTTATTTGGATACTAATCGAGGAAAAACCGTGTGAGCCAAAAAATTTGATCGGAGTTTTCGGTAATCTTTGGTTGGCATAAGCTTGACATATACTTTTGAAACAGTGCCAAATTGGAGCTAATTGCAATTTTTAAAGACATTTTTCCGGGATTGAACTGAAAATGATTACGATACCGGAGCTTGCAGCCGACACACTTGGCGATTTTCTGGCAGCTTATGTTCAACGTCGTTTTGGTCAATCGGACGCTGAACTGGCCGAAATTGTGCCGTCATTTGCCAGGATCGCCATGGAATGCATCGGCAACAGCGATGCGCTTTACCACAATGCCGAGCACACCATGCTGGTTACGATGGCCGGTCACGACATAATGCGGGGCCGAGCGCTGCATACGCAAATGGAGCCGACGGACTATGCCCATGTGATCGTTGCATGCCTGACGCACGATATCGGTTATGTGCGTGGTATTTTGCCTGGCGATGATCAGGACGGCTTTGTCGTCAACGATACAGGCGACAAGGTCAAGTTGCCGCGCGGTGCGTCGGACGCGTCTTTGACCCCGTATCACGTTGACCGTTCCCGGCTTTATGTATTTGAGCGGATTCAGCACACGGAACTGCTGGATCCGCAAAGAGTGGCCGATGCAGTGGAAGGCACCCGGTTCCCCGGCAAGTTTCCCGACGACGAAGAAACGCTGGGGGAAGAAGCAAACATATTGAGAGCCGCTGACTTAATCGGTCAGCTCGGCGATCCGCATTATATTCGAAAAGCCAACGCGCTTTACTATGAATTCGAAGAGGCTGGTCTCAACAAACAACTCGGCTATGACACTCCCGCGGACCTTGTGCATCGCTATCCGCAGTTTTATTGGAACAGCGTCGCGCCCTGTATCCAGAAAGCTATCCAGTATCTGAAGGTCACAGCTTCGGGTCGTCAGTGGATCGCCAATCTCTATTCAAATCTGTTCCTTGCAGAGCGCGACATGGCTTTGCTTGGTCCCCAGAAATAGCGCCAGGACAAGTGCGATCTGGCAATTCTCCGGTACAAAAATTCCGACAACCACTGAGTTGCAGGGTATCGGCATTCGTCCTTCTCTCTCCCGTACCGTCGCGCTAAGCTCGACAAAAGTTACAGTGGTCCAAGTGAGCAGCCGTGTCTTTCATTCAGAGTTCCAGTCTTGATGAATTCGCTGGCTTTTTAGATCGGCACGTGGAAACAAGCCTGCTCACGAACGCGATGGCGAAACCGAAGCCGGATGGAAAGAGAGGCCTTTGTGGCGGATAAGAAATCATCACTCACACCTCGTTCCATCGTTGCGGCAGCAAGCGGTAACGTTCTTGAGTGGTACGACTTCACGGTCTATGGCTTTCTTGCCCCGACACTTGCCACCCTGTTTTTTCCCTCTGAAAGCAAGTTGGCCTCACTCTTGTCCGCTTTCGCTGTGTTGGCGGTCGGATATGCGGCGCGGCCGATTGGCAGTGTGATATTTGGTCATATTGGTGATCGGATCGGCCGGAAGACCGCCTTGATGATCTCCGTGTTGCTCATGGGGGGCGGGTCGCTGGCCATTGCGGCTTTGCCAACCTATGAGCAAATCGGTGTTGCCGCTGCAATCCTTCTGGTTCTGATCCGCATTGTTCAGGGCATCTCCGTCGCAGGAGAATATACCGCGTCCGGCGTGTTGCTCGTCGAGCAGGCCCAAACGGGACGTCGGGCGCTGACAGGCGCCTGGGTCGCATTTGCGATGATGTGGGGCTGCGTGCTGGGATCTGCCGTTCCTGCCGGCTTCAGTTCCATTCTGTCTTCCGAGCAAATGTCGGACTGGGGTTGGCGGTTGCCATTTCTTCTTGGCGCCGTCGTTGCCGTATTCAGTGCAATACTGCGCACAAGCCTGAGTGAAACGGTGATGACCAAAGATGCCGAAGAGGGCATTTCACCAATTTGGGAAAGTCTGCGAGATCATCTGGCATTGATCGGTCAGATGGTCCTGCTCTTGATCCCGACATCGGTGATCTATTTCGTCATTTATGTCTATGCCGTGTCCTACCTGAGTTCAGAAGCCGATTTCACCTCAGCAGCTGCATTGGATATCACAACGGCCAATCTTGTGATCATGGCCTTGTTCGTGCCGGTTTGTGGTCTGGCGGCAGACAAGTTCGGATTGCGGCCGGTGTTTATGGCCGGAGCAATAGGGACCCTGCTATTGGCGTGGCCGTGCTGGTGGTTGATGCATCGTGCAGAGACGCTGCCGGTCTTTCTCGGCCAATTCGGATTGACCCTGACAAGCACCGCTGGATGGGCACTGTCGATCACCGCGCTGACACGGATCGCCCCAAGTCACTTGCGGTGCAGCGTGGTGGCGCTCGGTTATAATATCTGCCTTGCGGTCTTTGGCGGCACCACGCCCATGGTTGCCACCTATCTTGTCAAAAGGACCGGAGACGACTACGCGCCAGTCTATTACATGATCGTGGCAACGCTGATTTCCATTCCGGTGATCTTGCGCCTGCCGAAGCTGATCAGGAACGCAGAAAGCGGATAGGCAGCGCCGACTTGAAAACCTGTCGAGAGCCTGCCCGGACCATCTGATTTGTTTCAAGTGCCGTTTATTCGGCAACCTCGAGCCTGACACCTGTAAAATCATATCCGACGGACGGACGAACCGTGTCTGTAGTGTCAGGCGAGGCATCGATTGCCAGGAATTCTACGGTTGTTAACCCTGTCACCTCGCCGGTTTCCGGGTCTGCGTCAGCCAGTGTCGTGACGCGGGCCATGTACCGGTCCGCGTTCGCGTCTGGCGACGTCGTGAAGTCGAACATGACGATCTTCAGTTTCGACTTGCCGTCTTCGTGTCCAAGACAGCGCCAGCTTCCACGCCCGTCCGAAAACGGTTGATAACCCGCAACACCCCCTTCAGCGGAATCGGTGACAAACGCGTGTCCGCCATTTGTCAGCGCGATCAGGCCGCGATCGACCCTCGTTTTTTCGTCAATCGTGACTGTGCGCTTTGTAAGATAGGTGCCGACGGCATCAAGGCATCCGAGTATTTCCGGATTGCTTTCCTCGGCGAGCAAAGGTGTCGAGATACCCAACGTCAGGCTGACGGCCATCAGCAAACAGGCTTTTGAAGTGTCAAACATATGGTGCCTCCCATGCACAATGCGATTTCAGCGTGTACTGCAGCAGACCAGAAAGGCAAAATTGAGATAACAAAAAGACGCCAGACCGGTCTGGCGTCTCAGGTTCCTTCAGCGTTGACGCTGCCTGGATCAGGAGGCACGGGCCGATGGCAACTCGATGTCGATACCAAGCGTCGTGACATCACCGTTACGATCCATTTCCAGTCGAACTGAATCCGGGTCGATGTCGATTTTCTTGGCAACAACGGCCAGGATGTCTTCCCTGAGGCTTGAGATCAATGCGGCGTCCGTGCCGTTGTCGGCTCGTTCATGGGCGAGCAATATCTGCAACCGGTTCTTGGCAACGGAAGCGCTTTCACTCCTTTTGCCAAAGAAGTTCAGGATGTTCATGCGGCCCTCCCTTTGAAGAGTTTGCCGAAGAGCCCCTTCTTCTCTTCCGGGATCGTGACTGGAATGTCTTCACCCAGCAATCTGCGGGTTGCTTCCAGATAAGCTTTTGCCGGTGGTGAGTTTTCGTCCGACAAGGTAACCGGCAAGCCGACATTCGATGCCTTCAGAACATCCTTGCTCTCCGGAACAACACCGATCAGCGGCACCGAAAGAATGTCGACGACATCGTCGGTTGCCAGCATGTCACCAGTCTTGGCGCGTTCCGTGTCGTAGCGGGTGATCATCAGGTGCTTGGGCATGCGGCCACCATCTTCGGCCACTTTGGTTTTGGCATCCAGAAGCCCGATGATCCGGTCACAGTCACGAACGGATGAAACTTCGGGATTTGACACGATGATGGCTTCATCCGCGTGGCGCATCGCAAGGGTCGCACCCCGTTCGATACCGGCCGGACTGTCGCAAACAATCCAGTCAAAATACATCCGCAGCTCGTTTATGACGCTGGCAACACCTTCTTCGGTCAACGCGTCCTTGTCCCGGGTCTGGGATGCGGGCAGCAAATAGAGATTGTTGAGCTTTTTGTCGCGAACCAATGCCTGTTTGATCGACGCTTCGCCGCGGACGACGTTGACAAGGTCAAACACAACACGGCGTTCGGCACCCATGATCAAATCGAGATTGCGCAGGCCAACATCAAAGTCGATGGCACAAACCTGGTAGCCTTCTTTGGCGAGCGCCGAGGCGATTGCCGCAGTAGTGGTCGTTTTTCCCACGCCGCCTTTGCCTGACGTGACCACAACGACGGTAGCGTTGCTCATGGTAATTGTCCTGTTTTCGTTGTCAGCGCTGGCGACATCCTGTGCACCAGGGCGGTGGTTAGTTCAGCTCTTCAAAGACCAGTGACTCGTTTTCGAAGCGGATTTGTGCCGCGGAATTTCGCAGCTTTCCGTCAAAATCGTCCGCGACCTTGTAAAGACCGTTGATCGAAACCAGCTCCGCATCCAGTCTGGAACAGAAAATACGGGCGCTGTCCTTGCCGGCAACACCCGCCAACGCCCGGCCACGCAATGTTCCGTAGACATGGATCGAACCGCCCGCAATGATCTCGGCTCCGGAACTGACTGATCCGATAACCGTTACATCGCCATCAGGATGCAGGATGCTCTGCCCTGATCTGACCGGTTCTGTAATCACGATCGAGGAACCGTTGTCCTCGCTCGCCGGCGCTGCGATTTGTGGAGCTTCAGTTTCGGAGCTGTCGCTTTCAGCCGCCCCGTTGCTATTGTCCTTGCTGCTTTTGTTATCGGCCTGAGTTTTCTTACCCGACTCCTCGCCGGAACCATTGTCACCGGACTTGTCGGCATTGCCCGAAGGATTTGGCACTTCCACGTCCGAAGCCAGCCTGCCACCTGAAAAGCTCGGCGGCATTCCAGGTTTCAGCCGGGTTCCGGCCACGCCGTCAATCCCCATGACGCGAATGGATCGACTGGACAGACCTTCCAGCAGGTCTTCAAGATCCTCAATCGGGATTTTGCTGCCCCGGACATCAAGAATGATCGGCCGGTCGATAAAGAAACCGGGTGAACGTGAGGTGATGCGGTCGATTTCCCGAAACCAGTCGGCAAAGGGGGGCTCGGGTGCAAGCACGATGGCAATAAAGGATTTTCCCTTGAACTTCATTTAAGAGGTCCGACGGCATCAAGTGTTGAATTGATTTGGTCTTATAAACGTAACATTAACCGAACCCGACAATTAGGCAGCCAGCCGTTTTCCACCGATATCAATTTTCATATGCAATTTCAGGCAATTGGCGGTTCCACCTAGCCGATCACGGAAAAGGCGGGATAGGGACCTGAAAGAAATGCCGATGATCACGGTGAGAATCATGTCCATCACGAAACGTGAACAGCTTTGCCGGGACACCAGTTAACTAATTTCTTGTAAACGGTTGGATTTTTGACATACTGCAATGCAATATACAAAAGCAGATGTATGGGGCGTTTTAACGTCTTGAGGAGAACATGAGTAATTTCAGTGATATAATGGGCTACATAGGCCTCTCGGAAGGAGAGGCGGCAGCAGCTTTCAATGTAACTGAAGATGAGGTTGTTCGCTGGTGCAGCACAAATGAGGCTCCACCTCTCCATATTTGGCAAAGCCTCGTGCGTATGCTTGACGAAATTCGTTTCTCCGCCGAAGAAGCCGCCAAATCCGCTGATCTGGATCATTTGGACGCTACGGATCTTAATAGCGTCCAATTGAGGGTGCCCGGACAGACCACTGCGGAGTTTGACGGTCCGAAGCGGGCGGCAACGGCGCTCGCCGTAGCGGCTCTGGCGCGCGTTTTCGTATAAAGAAAATCTGCCGGATTTCTTCTTTGACAGTCCGTTGCATCGCAGTGTTTCTGACAAGGGGAAACCGATCAGCCCATCATCTGAGAGCTTGATGTGGTGAGAGTTTGACCCGGTCTTGATCTGGCGTGGTGAAATTGAAAACCACGCTGGAAGCCGGCACTTACAAGTCACCTTTTAGTTCCGAAATTCGTTCGAAGCATGCTGCAGAATGAGACGAATTTCAGGCCCGGTTGACTAGAATACGAGCCAGGTATTTCGCGATCTCCGCCTCGTTGACAGGTTTCGGAAACTTTGCGTACCTGTCATGATAGCTGGTATCCAACGGGTCGTTTTTCGGCAAATGTCCGGACACGGCAATGACAGCGCTATCGGGGTGTTGATCAAGCGTTTGCCGAACCAGGTCCCAACCCGAGCGACCGTTGTCGAGCTGAAGATCAGTGACCATGACCTTCACGGCGTTTTTGCGCCGTATCCGGTCCTCTGCCTCCTGATAAGTGCAGGCCGTTGCGACCGAAAAGCCCAAGTTTTCCAGCAAGATGGAAATTGTATTTGCTGACTTGGGGTCGTCATCAACGACAAGGGCTTCCCCGCAATGGGCTCCCGAAACAGGAACGTCAGGCAAGCCCGTTTGCTGCGGAAGGAACAGCTTGACGCAGGTTCCATGACCTGGGCGGGAGTCGATTTGAAGCGACCCTCCGGATTGGTGCACGAAACCATGCACCATGGACAATCCCAGCCCAGTGCCTTCACCGTCTGGGCGCGCGCTGAAAAAAGGTTCGGCGGCCTGACGGAGCGTTTCAGTATCCATACCGCAGCCGTCGTCGCTGACGGACAGCAGTATCCGTCCATCCGCCTGTCTTGAGACGCCGATTTCGATATGTCCTTTGTCCGAGATAGCCTGGCCCGCATTGACGCATAGATTGAGGATCGCGCTTTCCAGCTGACCAGGATCGATCCGGGCATAAATCGGCCCCTCATCGCATTTGATGGAAAGTGATACGGCCTGCGGCAGAGCCATGGAAAGAAGATCTTCCATCCCTTCCGCGATAGCGGCGATGTCCGTTTCCTGTGGCGCCAGATGCTGCTTTCGGGCAAATGCCAGCAATCTCTCGATCAAGGACACGCCAAGCTCGACAGCGTCATTGATCCGCGCACGCATTTTGGATGTCTTCGGTGACAATTCGCCTTCCAGCAGGTGAAGGTTGCCGGAGATTGTCGACAGGATGTTGCCGAAGTCGTGGGCGACTTCACCCGTTACCTTGCCAAGGCTCTCGACGCGCCGAATTTCCTCAAGTCGCTCATCGATCCGTTTTCGCTCCGTCGTTTCGGAAAACAGCCAGACGGACCCGCCGTCCGGCAGCGCAGATTGGCGAACTTCCAGAACATGCCCCGAAGGGTCGGCATATTCGCCAAATCCGGCCCGATCATTTTCGTTGGAGCGTCTTTCAAACGAGGAGTTTTCGATAAGGTCCGGCAAGGACAGCCTGTCGTCGTCGCCGGCGGGCTCCAGTCGCATCAATTCGCGAACACGGTCGTTCTCGGCGATAATCTGACCACTTGGGGAGAGAACTGCGACCCCGTCGCTGATGTTCTGGAAGACCGTTGTGAAAAGTTCGTTCCGTCGCCAGACCTCCCTTGTCTTTCTGTCGAGCCTCAAGGCGTTGGAGCGGAACTTGCGGAAGGCTTCCGAAAGCTGTCCGATCTCATCCGAGGAACCAGCCTTTTTCGGCAACCGCGCTTTCAGGTCTCCGGCGGCAAGTCGGCGCATGACGTCGGTGATCTGATGCAGATTGCCGACAACGTAACGGGAGACAAAGAGGGCAGCGCCAACGGCGACAATCATGCTGATGGCGGTCAGGACAAGAATGACAGCTTTGGCAAAGCCGATGCTCGTGGTTGTCTGGTCGCGCGACACTTGAAGCCTGGACTGGGCATCGGCAACTTTCTGCAGCGCATAAGCGTTCACCTGGGCAACTTCAGTGCGGATCCTGAAGATTGCGTTTTCAGCATCCAGCCTTGCCGCAAGGCCGGAAAAACGGAGCGAAAACAGATCACCTCTTCGCTCCACGACGTCCTCCACTTCGCGCAGGGCTGCGAGAACGGGAGGAGGGGTGGCAAGGGCGACTTCCTGTCTGATATGCCGGAAATTCCGCTGGTGTTCGCCGATCTTGATCAGTTCCTGACTGCGCAACGCTCCAATCGCGGTCATCACAAGCTGCTGCAGCGAAGACCAGCTCTGCCGGTCCTGGGGCGATTGATCAGGTGCCTGCGCCAGACTGCGAAACCGCCTTTGAAGACGGTCAAGATCCTGGTCGATCAGGACAAGTATGGACGCGTTTCGGTTCTGTGGCGCCATCACTTTGACCAGGTCCGTAATTGCCACATGGATGCGGGAGAGGGGACGCATGAGTTCTGGTGCTCCCCCTCCCAGCTTTTCGATATGTGCAAGTGTCTTCAGGACTTCGCGCGCTTCGCTTTCCAGCTGGAAACTCGGACCGAGCGTCATCAGGAACGGTGCCGACGTCGCGAGCTGGGAGGCGCTGCCTGACAGTTCGAGAGCGTCGGCAACTTCCCTGAGGGTCTGGTCGTGAAACGTTCCGAGACGTTCCTCCGCGTTGTTGAGCGTGAAAAGAGCGATTGTGCCGATGACCAGAATGCTGATCAGCAACAGACCGATTGCCGACAGAAGCAGAGACCGGATACTGGGTTGCCGGAGCCGGGTCGTAGTCATGACGCATCAGCCTGAAGCACGAAGATATAGCCTTGAGCCCGCCGGGTCTGCAGATGGATCGGTTTTGAAGGGACGCTCTCGATTTTTCGTCGCAGCCTCAGGATGAGAACGTCGATGGTCCGGTCCACGTAGCGCTGCATATCGCTGCCGATTTCACGCATCAGATCCGTGCGGGGAATGATGCGATCGGGATTTTTCACGAAATATTCCAACAGGATATATTCCGCGTTGGTCAGCGGAATCTCATCTCCGTTCCGATCCAGCAGCTCACGGCGTTTGAGGTTGACCTTTTTGTCGCCAAAGACGATTTCCTGATCCTGGCCTACCTTGGTTGCGGTGGAAACGCCGTGTCCGTACCTTCTTAGAACCGCGCGGATACGAGCCACCAGTTCCCTGGGGTTGAACGGTTTCATAAGGTAGTCGTCGGCGCCCGTTTCCAACCCGATGATCTTGTCGATTTCGTCACCGACACCCGTCAGCATGACTATGGGAAGTTCGCTTGTCTCCCGAATATGAATTGCCAGCGCGAGACCAGACTCTGCCCTGAGCCGCAAGTCGATCAGAGCGAGATCGAAATCCTGAAGGCTTTCGGAGGATTTGAAGCTGTTGCTGTCATGAAAGACAACGGGCGCGAAACCGCTTGTTTCCATCAGAGCGGAAAGTGTTTCGCGCACATCCGCATCATCATCGACAATGGCTATTACAGGTTTTTTCGCACTTACTTCCATGCCGCCGCTCATTTGCAATCTATTGAGCTGTCTAACATGAAGAGCGGAGGGCAAGGCCAGATTTTCGTTACAAATGTTTCAGTGCTTCTATGGGGGCTGTAACACTGTTAACACAAAAGCCCAGTGGCATGGTTTCTGTTAACAGTTCACCGCTCGTTTTCCTCCACGCCCTGCCGCTAGTCTGACCCCGGTCTTTCAAAGTGGCCTTGCAATTCTCTGCGGGGCGGATCGATCCTTGATGGGAGGAAAATATGAAAAATCTGTTGGCCCGGCTCGGTTCCGTGGCTTTCGTGGCCGGTTTTGCTGTCTCCGCAGCTCAGGCCGAAGAGTGTTCCAATCGCGGGGCGCTGGACAGTATCTATTGCGACGCAAACGGCGACCTCGTTGCCGATGCACCGTCTGATCCGGCCAAGTTGAGCAACCCGGACACACTTGTCTTTGCCTATACGCCGGTCGAAGACCCTGCAGTTTATGCGGATATCTGGGCGCCCTTCATCGAGCACCTGGAAAACGCGACCGGCAAGGACGTTCAGTTCTTTGCCGTTCAGTCCAACTCCGCAGAAGTTGAAGCCATGCGCTCCGGCCGTCTGCACATTGCGGGCTTCTCGACAGGTCCGACACCGTTTGCGGTAAACCTCGCGGGGGCCGTACCTTTCGCCATAATGGGCGGTGACGATGGTCAGTTCGGATATCGGCTGCAGGTTTATACGCAGGCTGACAGCGACATCAAGACCCCGGCCGATCTCGCCGGAAAGCGTGTCGCCCACACCTCGCCAACCTCGAATTCCGGTAATCAGGCCCCGCGTGCGCTCTTCCCCGATCTCGGTGTTGTGCCGGACCAGGACTATGAAGTCATCTATTCCGGCTCCCATGATCAGTCGATGCTGGGTGTGGTCGCAGGTGACTATGACGCTGCCCCGGTGGCTTCCGAAGTTGTTGAACGTATGGCCGATCGCGGACTTTACGACCCGGCAGAAGTTCGTCTCGTCTGGGAAAGCGATCCATTCCCGACAACTTCCTTCAATGTTGCGCACGATCTTGATCCGGCCCTGGTCGAGAAGATCAAGGAAGCGTTTTTCACCTTTGATTTCAAAGGCAACAAGCTTGGTGAGGAATTTGAGGGCGTGAGCAAGTTCATCCCGATCACCTACAAGGATCAATGGGCCGTTATCCGGCAGATCCAGGCCAGCAACGGTGTTGAATACACGCCGCAGGGCCTTGCCAAATAAGGTGAGTTGATCAGACGGTCCGCCGGAATCTATCTGGCGGGCCGCTCATTATGGGGTAAAACATGCTTACAATTTCGAGCCTCGTGAAACGCTATGGGGCCGGGGATCCTGTGCTTAAGGATCTGGACCTTGAGGTCGCGGGTGAACAGGTCGTCTCGGTGATCGGATCTTCCGGGGCGGGCAAGAGTACACTGCTGCGCTGTATCAACCGCCTGGTTGAACCGACTTCCGGAAAAGTCGTTCTGAACGGCACCGATTTCACCGTTCTCGGCAAGCGCGACCTGCGCATTGCAAGGCGCCGTGTGGGAATGGTGTTCCAGAGCTTCAATCTGGTTGACCGTCTGACGGTTATGGAAAACGTCCAGAGTGGACGGTTGGGGTATATCTCAACCTGGGCCGCACTCAGCCGCCGGTATCCGAAGGAAGACATTCAACGGGCGTTCGAGCTGATGGAACGCGTCGGTATTGCGCATTATGCCAACAAGCGCGCCGATGAACTTTCAGGTGGAGAGCGCCAGCGTGTAGGTGTTATCCGGGCCCTGATGCAGCAACCCGAAATACTGCTTGCCGACGAACCGACAGCATCGCTGGATCCGAAAACGTCCGAACAGATCATGACACTGCTGCGCGATCTGGCAAACGAATTGAAACTGCCGGTCATCATCAACATTCACAACGTGAATGAAGCCAAGGAATTCAGCGACCGGATCGTCGGCATGCGTTACGGCCGCATCATCTTCGACGACCTGCCAGCCGCCCTGACCGACGAGGCCATGCACGAGATCTATGCGGGCATTCCGCATGCCGACCGTCAGGTCGAGGATGCGGCGGCATGAGCGCGGTGAGGGATCATTGGCGCAAGCAGCCCTTCATTGCAAATCCGGTCCTGCGCTACGGTCTTTATGCAGCGATTGCGATATATGGGGTTACCACACTCGCGACACTGCCGATCGACTGGGACCGCGCTGCACAGGGTCTGACACGCGCCGGCAAGATTTTCGGGGGGGCTTTCCCACCTAGTTTCGAGCGCAGCGGACTGCTGATTGACGGCTTTCTGGAGAGCCTGAAGATCGCGATCCTGGCCACCGTTGGCGGTATTGTGCTTTCAATACCGATCGCCTTCATGGCGGCAAGAAACATTGCGCCGCTGCCGATCTACTATCTCGGGCGGGCGGTCATCATCATTGCCCGCAGTTTTCATCCCGTGATTGTCGCCATCGTCTTTGTGAAAGCAGTAGGATTTGGTCCGTTCGCGGGTATCTT
>NZ_JAILWL010000126.1 GCF_025698965.1 Roseibium sp. | reverse complement strand
TCCACTCGATGGTTTCAGGCGACATCAGAGAGTTCGTTGTTGCCCAACTGGAACGTGTCGGGCTCGATGAAAGAGCGCTGCGGCGATATCCTCACCAGTTCAGCGGTGGGCAACGTCAACGCATCTGCATTGCACGGGCGCTCGCCGTCGATCCGGATTTTTTGGTTTGTGATGAATCCGTTGCATCGCTGGACGTATCCATTCAGGCGCAGATCCTGAACCTATTCATGGATCTGCGTGAGACACTCGGACTGACATATCTCTTTATCAGTCACGATCTCAGCGTTGTCGAACACATCGCCGATCGCGTCGCCATCATGTATCTGGGACGCATTGTCGAACAGGCTCGAACCGAAGATCTGTTTGCAAGGCCCAATCACCCCTACACAAAAGCGCTTTTGTCGGAAGTCCCGAAAATCGAATCCAGGCGACGAACCTTTTCCGGATTGAAAGGCGAATTGCCGAGCCCTCTCGAACCGCCGACAGGATGCCATTTTCACCCTCGATGTCCCCACGCCACGGAACGCTGTCGCATCGAAGCGCCTGCATTACGGCCGGTCGGCAGTGATCATCAAAGCGCATGCCATCTGAACGACACGTGAGGTAATTCCCGATGCTGAACGGCCGCAATTCCGAAAGTATCGCCAATCAGACCGTCGCCGCCGATGATATGCCTGGTGTCGAATCTAGGTCCGAGATGATCGCCATGCGGGATGGCGTTCGCCTGGCGACTGATATTTTTCTGCCCGATAGCAAGGGACAATTTCCGACCATTCTTTATCGAACACCTTACGGCCGCAACCAGGCAAGAAAGGAAGAAATAACCGAGAGTGACGACCGTCCGATGGCTCCGCGGGACCTGGCGAGATACTACTGTTCAAACGGATACGCGGTTGTATTTCAGGATTGCCGTGGCCGCCACGATTCAGAAGGTGAGTTTGAAAAATATCTTTCCGACGGAACAGACGGGTTTGATGTGTGCGAATGGCTTAACCACCAGTCCTGGTCGAATGGGCAAATCTGCACCATGGGACTTTCCTATGACGCCCATCTTCAAGCCATTTTGGGAAGCCAGAACCCTCCCGGACTTGTGGCGCAGATACTCGATTGCGGTGGTCAATGGAATTCCTGGAAGGCAGGGACGCGGTATTTTGGGGTTTTTGAGCTCAAGCAAGTCATGTGGGCTATGCGGCAGGCAGTATCGTCTCCAGAAGCGCGTTCCAATCCCGTGATGAGCAGTGCCTTGGAGAATGAGAGCATCGAAGGCTGGTTTACCAGTTTCCCGTGGAAGCGCGGGCATTCTCCGTTAAGACATGTTCCCAGATACGAGGATGCCTTGTTCGACCAGTGGGAGCATGGCCCCTTTGGTCCTTACTGGCAAATGCTTGGCGCATGGACCGAAGGCTGGCATCACAACTATAGCCACGCATCCTGCGTCCATGTTGCCGGGTGGTACGATCCTTATGCCTTAAATGCCGTCGGAAACTATCAGGGCCTCAAGGCGGCAGGACGAACATCGCAAAGATTGGTTCTCGGCCCGTTTACACACGGCTTCAGAAGCCGAACCTGGTCGGGGGATGTTGATTTCGGGCCCGACGCACCAATCGATTCCTGGGCCGGCGATTGGTTGGCTTACAGGTTGAAGATTTTTGATGAGGCAACAAAGGGAACTCTGTCGGACGAACCGGAAATTCGATTGTTCATTATGGGGGGCGGCAGCGGCTGCAAAACAAAAAGTGGGCGCATGGATCACGGGGGACGTTGGATTGCTGCTGAAAGCTGGCCGTTGCCTGGAACACGTCCGACTGAGTTCTTTCTGCATCAGTGTGGCTCATTGAACGTGGCCAAACCACAGTCCGCTCCATCCTCGATTTCGTATAATTTCGATCCCTCTCGCCCTGTTCCGACGATTGGTGGGAATGTTGCCAGTCTGGAGCCATTTGTCGAGGCTGGCGGATACGACCAAACGGAGGCAGACTTTGTCTTTGGCGCATCCGAACCCTATTTGCCCCTCGCGGCGCGGCCTGATGTCCTCGTGTTTCAAACTGAACCGCTGGATAAAGCTATTGAAGTCGCTGGCGAGATAACCGTCGAGCTAACAGTTTCCACAGATGGCCCCGACACTGATTTCACTGCAAAGTTGCTGGATGTCTATCCTCCAAACACTGATTACCCGAAGGGCTATGCGCTGAACCTTAGCGATGGTGTCGTCAAACTGCGTTATGTCGATGATGAAACCACCGAGACATTCCGAAAGCCTGGAGAAATCGTAAGGGCGAAAATCACACTGCCACCCATCGCAAACAAGTTTGCAAAGGGGCACAGAATTCGGCTGGATGTCGCGTCCAGCAATTTCCCGAAATACGAGGTCAATTCGAACACAGGAGAGCCGGAGGGGAAGGCACGATGCAAAAGGATCGCTATCAATACCGTTTATCTCGACGAACGAAGAGCGAGCAAAATTATTTTGCCGCTTCTCGGTTAGCAGCTATTAAGTCTGTGTCCTGCAATAGCCACTGAGGCACAATCGTATGAACAAGCTCGACTTGGTCAAAAAGCCAGAAAAAGTAAAAAAGGGTATCATTCCAGGATTTGATGTTGAGGGGTCGGATCGCGACCTCATCTACAGAATGAAACGTGATATCCTTGCAGGCACCTTTAAACGAGGTGACTGGCTGCGGTTGAAGGAGCTTGAACAGCGTTATTCCGTTTCGCGAGCAGAAGTCCGGAAGGCACTGGCGGCGCTGGAACTTCTCAGATTGCTCGAACATGTCGAGCACTACGGATATCGGGTTTTTGAATTCGACGATGAAGAAGAGCAGGACGTACAGGAAATCCGCTTTATTCTGGAAATCGCGGCAATCGAGAAAGTCATGGCGCGCGCGACACCTGAGGACATCAAGATCTTGAGAGATCTTGCAGAGAAGTTCGAGTGGTGCATCGAAAATGCGACAATGAGTGAAACCGATTTGGCCAATCATAAGTTTCATCGGGGAATGGTGGGTATTTGCGGTAATGCCAATCTCGTGCAGCTGATCAACAACTTGAGAGAGCTTTTCCAGGTGGGCGGCGGTACGCCCTGGGAGACCTATGCGGGAATGCGAAAGAGCGCTGAACACCACACCAAAATGATCGACTTCATCGAGGCCAAAGACATTGACGGCTTTAAGGTGGTGCTGAAGGAACACATGACTCGTTGGATGCGTGACGCAGCAAAAAAGGACACCGGTACAAGCGATTGACGTCGTCCTTGTTAAATTTACGAGATACCTCTTAGTGAAGGAACTCGTTGTGTCGGAAAAGCGTGCTTACTAGTGATGGTCCTGCTGCCCTAATGTCCTGAGAGTTGTTGGATTGAATTCTAAAGGCTGAGCAAATTCCCAAGTCACTAACCAATCTCACGAGCGTAGTGCCAACTTACCTTGTTGTATTGGCAGGGAAGTTGTTTCGCATGTCTGTGATGCACGCTCTCGATTTGTATCGCCTGAAGGACTTTCGCTTTCCGCGGTCAATCATTTTCCTTGCCGTTTGAGCTTACTGTCGCTTTGCGCTGAGTACGGCAGATGTTGAAGATCTACTGGTGGAGCGGGCATCCGTGCCAGCCGGGAGGTGATCCGCAATTGGGTGAACCGGTTTGGTCGATATTTTGCAAACTTCATCCTCCGAGACTGGCCGAGCCCAAACAACAAGTAGCATCTGGTTGAGGCTATGATCGTCGTAGTTGGGCGCGATACTGGCTCTGGCGGGCGATTGACACCAATGGCGATGTGCTGGACATCCTGGTTCAGCCTTGCCGGGATGCCAAAGCGGACAGGCGCTTCTTTAACTTACCGATCATGCAATTCGGTGCACCACCTGTTGTGGTGACGGACAAACTGCGCAGGTGCACCAAGCGGGTTCAAGTGTTTGCACCGGCAGCGGATCAGAGGACTCCTAACGGCCTGAACAACAAGTTTGAAAATTCTCATCGTCCGACCTGGAAACGGGAAAAGATCATGGGTTGGTTCAAGTCGTCAGACCAGGTGCAATGTTTCTTCTCAACTCACGATCACATCAAGACCCTTTTCCGTCCCCGTCGATACAAGCATTCCACTCCTCAATGCCGCCTACAAGGCCGGATGCCTTCGGCTTGTGGACCGACCACACCGTTCAGATGAGAGCCTAAATTCCAGTTAATGCACTGACTTACAAACCTTCCAAAATAGGTTGGCAGTACCAAACAGTGTCTGATCTAGACTCGAAATGGGCTATCTGATTTGTGCAGATTTTTCAGCATTCTGTCAGAGATCAAAATTGAATTCTCTTCCTATTTGGCAGGGGGTAGGTTCAAAAGGGTTCATTGCGCAGATCAACCCGTCGATCAAGACTGAACAAATACATTCATTCTTTGGGACTGGTATTTGGTGTGTGATTTAGCAGGATGTTCTTAGCTGAAATTGGTAGCGGAGGAGGGACTCGAACCCCCGACACGCGGATTATGATTCCGATTTTTTGCCTTATTTCCTGCCATAAAACATGTTTTTGTTGCGTCTATGTCGCGCGGAAATTTAGTCCACACTGAAAAGGCGTTGCGCTGCCTCATCAAGTTCCTTCGATGCTTCGGGACTTGGAAACAGATGTCCGTAACGATCAAATGTCATCTGAATTGAGCCGTGGCCAAGCCTTTCTTGAACCTGTTTCGCACCCAATTCCAATCCACCGTCCGCTTTCCTGTTAATCAGCCAGGACGCATAAAAATGCCTTAGGCAATGCAGGCCAGTGTACTTTGGAACCGCGATCTTCTCCCCGCTTGGAGAGGTCTTTTCGATCGCTACACCAGCTCGCACCATAGTAGGGCGCAGGCCGCGATTAATCAGATTACCCAGGTTTTCAACGTTTCCCTCTCCGTTAGGGAATACCAAGTCATTTTCACCCTTCGGACACTCCAATTTCCAATGTTTCAGCGCAGTCATAACAATTGTCGGCGCGGGGATTGTTCGGTGTCCAGCGCTGGATTTAGGTGCTCCAATTTGATTGTACCTGTCAGCTCGTTGGCGAACCTCTATTGTGCCTGCATCAAAGTCCACAGCGGACCAAGCAAGACCGCGCAGTTCTGAAGCGCGCAACCCGGTGAAAACTGCAGTTATGAGAAATGGACGAAAACGCCCTTGCGCCTCTGTCAAGATGGTGCGCACTTCTTCGATGGTTGGAATGTCAGCACCAACGACCAATCGACCTTTCTTACGGGCCTGTTGGGTCTTCTTTTTTCCAAGTTCGATAACGGGGTTTCGAATTGCCTGACCGCGTTCCTGGGCGTCAGAAATCACTGCCCCAAGAGACGTTGTTACGCGCCTAACCATTTCTGCAGATCGACCATGTTCCCGCAATTGATCTTGGAAATTTCTAACAAGCGGAACGGTCAGTTTGGTTAGTTTGGATTGGCCAATAAAAGGCTTGATGTGCAAATCAGTGTGCTGTCGATACTGCGCCTGTGTGGACATTTCTCGACCAGCGTGTGCAACGGAATTTAGCCAGTTGTCGCATGCTTGCGAAACGGTGATTGAAGCACGGTCCGCCACATGGGTTCCGTCACGCACTTCAATGCCAGCAGTGAGGGCAAACGCATCGGCTTCCTTTTTCAGCTTGAAGGTTTTTAGACGCCGCTTGCCAGATTGATCCTTATAGTCGACCACCCAAGCAGAGCGTTCTTCGTCCTTAGCATCATTCCATGTGCGCTTACGAACGGACATCGATTAGTCCTCAGAGGGGAAGGTCACCGTCTATCGACGGCATAGATTCTTGTTTCTTTTTTCGGGACTGAATCAATATGGAAATGATGTCATGAGCGGCAGCTTCATCTCCAGTTTCTATAGCATTCACAAAAGAAGACATTGCTTCTGCATCATATTCAAACAATTGAATCGCCAACAGAGGTAAGCTCGGCCCCTGTAAATCTGCAGCTTCTCCGGCTTCATAATCCGGCAACTGGTTGATTGCTGCCTCATCTACCGATCTATCATGCCATCGCTCGACAACATCGACGACTTTGTCTATGGCCTCCTCGTCCTCTATCGGGATCTTTCCTTCACGAATATCCACCAACGTCAGAAAAATTTGTTGGCTTAGGTATTGAACCTCGTCTGCGTCAATACAGTTTCGAAAATCTGCAACAATGTCGGCAAGTTCATCGATGCGGTTTGACAGCGTATGCGGTCTAGGAAATTGGTTTTCCAATACCTGAACAACAAGTTCATTCATGGACATCTTATTCTTAGAAGCGAGTTTCTTGAGTCTGTCGCGCATACCATCTGGCAATCTAAGAATTACTTTGTCTAGATCCTTAGCACGCTCTTTTTTCATATCAGCCTACAAATTTTGAAGTGATATGGCACAGATGCCATATTTCATGTTGACTAAAACATGTCTAAACGACATAGTCCATATATGGCACTGGTGCCATATAGGAGAAGTTGATGAAAAGCAGTAAGTTTCACCGCTTGCAAATTCGGCTACCCGAGGATTGCAAATTGTTCCTGGAGTCGCAGGCTCTCCATAACGTTAGTTCTCAAAATTCTGAAATAGTCAGGTGTATTCGCGCTCAAATGGAAGCTGCCGAAGGGGTAACTAGCAATGCCAGCGTTCCGACTGTTGAACGAACCAGAGGTCGCTCCGTATGACGAGATCCCGCACCAAACTTGCCGCTATTTGGCCTCCTACTGCCAAAATCGCAAAAGAGGCCGGTCACAAGCGGATGCTCGGTTGGTCAGCCAAGTGAAGTTAGGCTTTGTGAGGCGGTTAGTTGCCCGCTTTGGCCATTCCGGGCAGGGCGGCACCCTTATACGAGCGCGAAACTCAAAAACGCGGTCCAGGAAGCAGATTTCAGGCATGAAGAAGGCCCGGCAGAGGCTGCAACCTCTCCGAGCCATGGTTCTCAACATCCCTGCGAGGAATGCAATAATGAACAGACAGATCAATAACACACGTCCGACTAACTCGCCAGACAAAGTGCGTTCCAACGGGGGCAACGAGCTCGACGTTACCCGCCGGTTGTTCCTCAAATCAGCGACAGTAGGGGCAATCGCTCTGCCGCTGGCTGTCATAGACATTGGCAATGAGGAACTGCAACAAGATTCTGAATCCAAAGAAGATAGGGTCACCAAATCCTATCTGGAGTTTAGCGGTCCTGGTCAATACCTGATCAAGGACGGACAAACTCAGAGGGTATTCCACGTTAAGCGCGCACCTTGGATGGACTGCAAAACAGATGGCCGTTTTTATTCGGCAACTGCAGTGAATGCAGATGCCGCATTCCGTTATTACACCGATGCAGGCTTTGCAGACGTCGCAATCCGAAAGCTGGCTAGTTGGGAGTATCTGGCATGACTGAGCAGAACCAACATAAACCACTCGGTGTCATTTGGGGCGTTGCCGCGATAGCCCAGGTGATCGGCCGGACACCGCGGCAGACCTATCACGCTCTGGAAAAAGGGGCCTTGCCGGCTCAAAAGGTTGCCGGCCGGTGGTGCGCCTCCCGGAAAAAGCTCGAACAGCTTTTCGAGGGCGAGGATGCAGCATGAACTGCAGCAGGACCTTTCCAGTACTGGACGGCGCCGAGGATATCGGCGTCGTCATTCGCACCAAGCGCGAGTTTGAACCGTATCATCATGTTGTCGATTACCTAGCTACCTACCAAACAGCAGAAGAAGCCAAATCGGCTGTATATGTCCGGGGCAGAAGGGAAGATGCCGCTTGACCTACCAAAACCCCAGAGACAAAAGCCGCACAAGCTCCGGCAAGAAGGCAAACCTTCGGGATAAGTATCGTTCTCCGCCCAAGTATGGGGTGCATGAAACTGGGAAAGCATGGGCTTGGGAAACAGAGGAGTTTCTATCTTCCCCAGCCTACATTTCACTGTCGATAAATGCCTTGCGGATCTATAATCGGATCAAAGTCGAATACTTGCGCCAAGGGCGGATAGGCAACGGTGATTTGATCGTCACTCACGACGATTTTCGCGACTTCGGTGCATCTGCAAACCTTGTCGCTGACGCAATCGACGAGCTTGTGTTCAAGGGCCTTGTCAGGGTTAAGCGCGGAAAGGCAGCCGATGGCACACCACATCCAAATCTCTTTAGGATCACCTCTCTTGGCACAGATGAAGGGGAGCCGTGGACGAATGAGTGGAAAGGTGTAACGGCCGAATACGTTGAGCGCTGGCCGGAGGTTAGGATGAAACTACGCGCCCGACGCAGGTCGAAAACGGCAAAGAAGAAAAAAAGCTCGCTCTCAGAACAGAGAATGTCTCGCTCTCAAAACAGTGAGTCGGCAGTAATTGTTGGAGGCTACGAAGCATGAAAAAGCCTACTCTTTTTAATACAAGCCCCGCTCACTGTTTTGCGAGTACTATCTATATTTTCCCGGAGGGTAGCTATGCATAGAAATGGAATCGACCTTCCCCGGTTCCATTGGAAACAAGATTCCAAAGTGATCCCTTTTCCTTGTTCCAAAAGGGTTGGAAAGATCCGTCGAGTAACTGAAGTGCTCACCAATAAGTCTGACTGTCCAAAAGATGCAGCAATCTACTGGAAGCGGATTATGACCGACCTCGAACGGCAAATGTCGAGGGCTGGAATTGAGCAGGACTTGATTGAAATTGAGCTCCAGGAATTCGCCGCCGCTTGCCAGTACTCTTCGCAATGTTCGACCACGGCGGGTCAATTTCCCGATGATGAAAATTGATTCAAGATAGGATCGTGAAAGTTCTCAAGGTCACCAAACATGAGGCTTTCGCCCAGTCTCCTAATGCGGGCATGTCGGCGACTAAACTGCATGCTGAAGGAAAACAAAGGTAATCTCGCTGTTTGACTATACTGGACACTAGAGAGCGAGAATTGTCTGGACGCTGCACGCGACACAATTGATTGCAAGGTAATCCGTCTCATCTCTCAGGCTATATTGACTCTGCATGGATTGATTAAAGACCGGCCGATTCTGGATTTCGTATAGCAACCCGGAGCATGGTTGAAATACGTCTCGGGCACAGGTGCGATCGTCCGATTCGAACAAAGCAGAATAGGAACTCTCGATGACAGTGAAACTCAGAGAAGGAATGCCTCGCGTACTTACAGAAGGGAAGACGCCCAAAGAGTGGCTTGCAATCTTCGCCGAGCGGGGCTTGGAGTTATCAGAACGCACCCTTCGTGAAAAGGCTCGATTGCTGAATGCGTTTTGTGCCGTCGGCAAAGTAATGCTGCTCAAACCGGAGCACATCGACAAGATATTTGAGGAATCGCAATGCCGTTCAAAATCTACAAACGGGGACGCACGTGGTGGGTCCGCGGCCGCGCTGACGGTGAGCAAAGTTACATCACGCGAAGCCTACGAACGTTTGACGAAGTTGTCGCGCGCGCCAGAGTCGTCGAAATCGAAAGGAAGGCGCGGCAACGTGCGATCCTCGGACCGGATGCGCCGTCAGAAACCGACGAGCTGACATTTGCTGAGGCTACCGTTTTCTATGATGCGAAGCCGGCCGACGCCAAATATCTGCTAAAGATCTGGCCAGAAATTGAGCACATGCGAGTCAAGGACATCACGCCCAAATTCGTCCGTGACTTGGGGAAGAAGCTCTATCCCATGGCCGCTTGCGACACATGGCGCCGTCAGGTGGTTGTCCCGATCTGCGCAGTCATCAACAACGCGCATGAGGAAAAGGGTACGCCACTGATCAAGGTGAAGGCCTACACCGATACTGAGCGGCAGAGGCAAGACGAGAAACGGGGCAAGCTAAGCCGCGTAAAAAAAACGCCTGGCTCCTGGGAATGGCTAGACAAATTCAGGGTAGAGGCAAACCTATATTTAGGCGCGCTCGCACTGTTCATGTTCACGACGGGTGCGCGGATCGGGCAATCTGTCCTGATCGAGACTGAAGATTTGGACTTGCGCAACGCCCGACTTTGGCTGCGCCCATCCAAGGGACATCCCGGCCAGTGGATTGACCTGATACCTGAAATGATTGTCGACCTGGCGAAGTTGACATCGCGCAACGGCCGCGTCTTTGGGTATGCGTCCAGGCATTCCGTTTACGGCCCCTGGCAGACTGCATGTGAACGCGCCGGAATCGAGTACATCGCCCCACATGCTGCGGGTCGCCATGGCTTCGGCACAGAAACTATAGTGCGTCAGGGGGTGAACCCGGTTGACGCTGCCAAAGCCGGCCGCTGGTCAAGCCCAAGAGTGCTTCTTGATACCTATGCGCATTCTGAAAACACAAGAACGAAGATCATAGAAGCCTTCACACGACGGTAGCGCTCAAGACTTAAGCCAATCAAAAGAAATCAGAAATCCTGTCACAACCACTGTAACTGTGCGTATACTTCTTTGCGATGAGATGTATCGTCTGATTGCAGAAAAGGAAATGGGACAAGCAGCGTGATCCGTGTCGCAATCGCTGCGCTCGTGTTTGCCAGTATCCGTGAACCTCGGGCGCAAGAATGGCAAAGCTCGGTGTCACGGGTGATCGATGGCGACACGTTCCAATTAAGCCGGCCAATTGTGAAAATCCGCCTGTGCGGGGTCGACACTCCAGAGCGAGGAAAGCCTGGACACAATGAAGGAGCACTGTTTCTTCAAGTTGCTGTGGCTGGAAAACAGGTTCAATGCAGAACCGTAGGCGAGGGGACACCCTGCGAAGGTAGATCGCGCAAGAAAACCTATGATCGCTTTGTTGCGCAGTGCCTTGTAGACGGAAACGACATTGCAATGGAACTGGTGAAAGCCGGTCACGCCTGCGTCTGGCCAAAATACTCAGGTCTGCATTATGTCAAACTTGGAAAGTGTGTGAGGTGAGATAAAAGCGACTTCATTGGCAGGTGTGAGAACCGGCAGCTTATCGGAAGTTAACTGCCAAGGAACTCCACGCCATAAAGCTGAAATCCTGTGGGCCGCAGATGCCGATTGCTAAAGATTTGCATGGGCAAATAATCGAGATACGCATGATACGGCATCGTCCCTCTGTTTTTGTAAACTTAATCCGACGGGCATTTTTTGTTTTTGAAACTTCTGGTAAAGTACTCAGGTGGGCGTAATCACAGTTGGTAAACTGCGTAAACTCTTTTTAGGAGCTTCGCTTGGATACTGTTAAAGCAATTGCAGATCTCATTAAAGCCATCGCGTGGCCGGCAGTTGCGCTGACCGCGATACTTCTTTTCAGAAGTCACATCCGATCAATGACGGACACCCTGAGCCGTCGCATTGTGGACGCAGACAAGATTAAACTTAAGATTGGCTCAGTCGCTCTCGACCTCGCGCACGAAATCTCTCGGGCACCTGCTGCCGCACAAAAGGAGATCGCCGCGCCTGAAGATATTAAGCAGCATTTCGACGAACTTGTTAGAAGTTATGATGAACTGTCGATCGTGGACGAAGTCGACCGCGTGGCCGAGCGTCAAAAACTCTCTGGAGAGCTCGGTCGTCTCGCCGAGGCACTTTCCATTTCACGATCTGAACTTGCGAACCGCCCAGAAGAAGGGGCGATGGTCACTCTTGCGACCTTGGCGATCAATTCTTGGATGGAGAATGATCTCAACCTGCTCTGCAAGATTGCTTCGAAGGCACAATTTAACTTTACTCGATACAGAATTGTTCTCGGTCTCCTGACCTCGCTGGCGCGCAATCCTTCAGAGAATAACGTTCGATCAAAAGCTGAGGCGATACTTCTTAGTGTTGAGAGCACTAAACCGGTCTCACCATCCCTGCAGCGGCTGATAGACAAGACAAGAACTGTTGTTGTCACTCTCGATGACGCCTTCGGCTAGTAGAGGTAATTTGATGGTCTGGAACAACACTACCCGTGTGTATCACGGCACACTGGATATCCACGCAGTTAACGTTGCAAACAGGCCGAACCCAAACCTTGGTCGGTCGGCGGCCGATTTTGGAAAAGGCTTCTACGTAACCAGTAGCCTTCACCAAGCAAGACAGTGGGCCAACCAAAAAGTCCGGACGTGGCCTAGTAGTCGCGGACCGGTGAACGCCGCTGTTCTCGAGTTCGAGATGGATTGGGATTGGCCTAACGCGTCTGTGTTCGACGTGTTGAGCTTTGTCATAGATGATACACCGTTTCATGAGTTCGTCATACTGAACCGACTCGGCGGTACGAAGCACAAGCGTAGCGGCGCCCACGCGTTCGATATGGTGGTTGGCCCCGTCGCCGCGTTCCCGCAGACTCTCACCTATGCCAACTGTGATCAGATTTGCTTTGCGGCATCCGGGGGGAACGTCACTGCTGCGCTTCAGCAACTAACGCACCTCAGGACAAACATCGCTTCACCTTTGTTCTGACCCTTGAGGAGACAGATATGCATATAGACGATGTAAGCCAGAAGGATCAGGAACGATTGATAGAGATGCTTCTCTCACTGACACAAAAGGCAATCGTGGAAGTTTTCGAATATCGGCAGGACGAAGCACACGATCTCGTGGCAGTTTTCCGCCAGAGCCTTGCGATTGCACCAAAAGGTGAACGCATTTTCGTGCTCCATCACGACCCGTTATCGCTAGCGGCCGACCTCACTCAAAAGACACTCGATGAGGAGAAATGGCAAAATGCTGTAACGCAGTTCAATGAAGAAAGATCTCCCTTATTGCAGGCACCTCACCAGTTAATCTGATCACCGTGAATATACCTATGCGGTCTGAAGGCTTTTAGTTTCGGGAGATGGATGTAGGCGAGCTTCTCGCCGAGGTGCGACCTGACGGAGATCCTGAGGCGTTGCTCTGTAACCGGCCGATTGTTACCGCGGCGATTTAGCCTTGACGCGGGCATTGACATCAGGATCTGAGACGAAGTCGTCGAGGAAGCCGATCCAGTTCTCGGTTGAGCTTCTGGCGTCGGCCAGCATGCCTTTCAATTCGTGGATGCCGTCGCCGGTGAGCGCAGTAACGTAGTCGTCCCGACCCGTTTGGACGCTGACGATGCTGCCATAGGTCAGGTTGTCATCGTTTTCGACGATGGCCTCCAGGAGCTCGAGGTCTTCACCGAGTAACTGCGCGACACAGGCGAGTGTGGTCACATGAGTGACGGCGGCCATCAGGCAGCCTCTGCGCAGGAGACCGGCATGGGCTTCCAGTTCCAGGGAAGCAACTCGTCGAGACGGTTGATCTTGTGATCGTGGATGCGGTCGAGAATATCGGCTAGATAGGTCTGCGGATCCAGCCTGTTCATCTTGGCGGTTTCGATGACCGTCATGGCACGCGCGAGTGTTTCGGCACCGGTGTCGGCGCCGGCGAATAACCAATTTTTCCGGCCAATTCCAATCGGACGCAGGGCGCGTTCAGCGGCATTGTTGTCCATCGCCACGCGGCCATCTTCAAGGAACAGGCAGAAGGACGGCCAGCGGCTGAGTCCATAGCGGAACGCCTTGGCAAGTTCGCTTTTGCCGGGTAAGCGTGTCAATTGTCGCTCGGCCCAGACCTTGAAGTCGTCGACCTTCGGCTTGGTTCGCGTCTGGCGCGCGGCGCGGCGGATGTCGGCAGGCTGGCCGGAGATCTCACGCTCGATGTCGTAGAGCGCGCCGATCCGATCGAGCGCCTCGCGGGCGATCTCGGATTTGGTTGCGCTCCAGACATCGTGGAAATCCCGGCGCAGATGTGCCCAGCATGCAGCCTCGCGGAACCGGCGGGCTCCGTCGAGCCCGGGCTCATAGAGCTTCGCAAAGCCCTTATAGCCATCGGCTTGGAGAATGCCGCTTGCGCGCCTGAGATGGTGCTGGACGTGCCCTTCCTTCCAGTCGGGAGCGAAGTAGTAGACTGCTCCTGGCGGTGCAGCGCCGGTCCAAGGACGCTGGTCGCGAACGTACGTCCAGATCCGGCCCTT
>NZ_JAILWL010000125.1 GCF_025698965.1 Roseibium sp. | reverse complement strand
ATGCCGTTACCGCGCTCGTTCATGCGCAGGTCCTGGCGACCTTCAATCAGATTGTTTGCAACAATGGCATCACGAGCGCCGTGGACATCAACGCCGGTGAGATTGTTGAGGATCCTGTTGTTGTCCACGATGGCTCGATGGGCTGTCTTGGTCAGCTTGACCCCGGCATCGAGTGTTTCATGCGACAAGCCGGAGCCGGTCAGTGTGAGGCCGCGTATTTCGGTATCGGGCGCAGTCACTGTAATGACACTGCCCTCCCCCGACCCGGAGATGGTTGCTTCTCCCGCACCCTCAAGAACCAGTGCCTTGTCGATAAGGACAGGACCCTGATGAATTCCAGGCGCAAGCCGGAGACTGTCCCCGGCTTGCGCATTTTCAAGCGTGTCCTGCAAAGCGCCCTGCCTTGCCGGGACGACCCATTCCTTTGCCGCCGACGGTCCAGCAAGGGCCAGAACCGAAGCGAGAAAGATCAATCCTCCCGATACTATCTGCAGGGCGCGGCGCATGGGTCAGGCCCCTCTGGGTTCAACGAACATCCGGCCACGCATTTCCATATGGAGTGCGTGACAGAACCACTGGCAATAGAACCAGTGCACACCCGGTCGCTCAGCAACGAAAGTCACCGACGCGGTCGCCTGCGGCCCGACTTCCATGGCGACACCATAGTTCGCCAGACAGAAGCCGTGGGTCAGATCATCAATGTCATCGATGTTGGTGACGTAGATCGTCACTTCATCGCCCTGCTTCACCGTGAATTTCTCAAGGCTGAAGGTCGGTGCGACGGAGTGCATATAGACACGAACCTTGTTGCCGTCGCGAATGACATCTTCCGCGTATTCAAGGTCCACTCCATCAGCTTCGGCCTGCTTGATCGCGTCGGCGAAACTTGGATCGCTTCTGTCCCAGACAATCGCAGGGTTCACCTTCGAACGGTGAACGATAATGCTGTCATGCGGCTCGGCGAAAGTCGGACCGTCGTGAACAACGGTCATTTCATCACCGGAAATATCGATGAGCTGTTCGTTCTCCGGCTTCAGCGGACCAACGTTCAGGAACCGGTCCTTGGAGAACTTGTTCATCGAAATCAGCCACTTGCCATCCGCTTCCGCGGTTTCACCCATGGACGTGGAGTTGTGACCCGGCTGATAGTGCACATCGACCTTGGAGATGATCGGATCGACCTCTTCTCCGGCATAGGCACGAATGGCCTTGTCGATGTTCCACTTCGCAACCTGGCTGTCCAGGAACAGCGTCGTGAAAGCATTTCCCTGACCGTCGAACGCGGTATGGAGCGGACCGAGACCGAGCTGCGGTTCGCCGACGACGGCAGATCTCGGATCTGCATTGTCGCTGAAGAGCGCGTCGACCTTGGTCACATCAATGATCGAAACCGTCGGAGACAGCTTGCCGTTGATGACGATGTGCTTCTTGTCCGGTGCCGCGTTACAACCATGCGGGCTGTTGGGGATCGGAATGTAGCGCGTGAACTGGGAATTGGCTTCCTTTCGGCCGTCGACGACCGGAACACCGTTCAGTTCCTGATAGTTTCCGGCTGCGACAGCATCCTCGATGGCCTTGATGTTGAAGACCACGCAGTGATCCATCTCGCTCTCGGTCATCTCGGCAAGGTTCATACCCATTTCCGAGTTGTAGCTGGTCGAAAAGGCGTATTTGCCCTGATAGTCGGCGTCGCAGTTATCCAGGTTTCCGGAAACGATCACCTGCCATGCAACCTTCATTTCATCGCCGTCGATGGCGGTGAAGATGCAGGAATACTTGTCCGGCTCATCGAGGATGGACCCGTCATTGACGAGCGGTGCCTCGTGTTCACCGTTGGCAAAAATGTAGCCGGTCCGCGGATATTTCTGCGGTCGCATGCCGTGGATGTCATGCGCGTTCGGGATCTCGATGATCTTGTCGCATTTCATCGTGGTGCAGTTGATGCGGGCAACACGCGTGTTCGCCTTGTCGTTGGCGAAGATGTACCGGCCATCATAGGTGCCGTCGGTGAAGGACATGTGCGGGTGGTGCAGGTCACCATTGTCGTAGGTCACCTTGCCCTGCGCTGCGAGAAACGCCTTGGTTTCAGGCAACAGACCTTCGGTCAGCACTTTCAGCGACTCGTTGGTCTGTCCCCAGCCGGTGGCCGAGCAACGGTTGAACACCGGAACGCGCATCAGTTCACGCATGGACGGAACACCAAGAATACGCAGTTCGCCTGCCTGGCCGGAGGACCAGAAACCGTAATACTCGTCGAGCTCACCTGGAGCCATTTCGAATTTCTGGCCGCCTTCGGCAGCAAATGCCGAATTGGCACTTCCGGCTGCGACAGCCCCCATTCCAGCAACGACCGCCGTCTTGGCGGTGCCGCCTAACAAGTCCCTCCGGGACATGCCCCAATGCTTTTCGTTATCCTTCATGGCTGATCTCCTTATTGCCGTTTGAAGGTTATTCAGCCGGAACAGTGGCTGCCTTTTTGGCGTCCGGTTCCGGTTTTCGCATTCCGGTCTGCACTTCAAAGCGCTTTCTCTTGGCAAGCTTCTTGATGCAGACAGGACATTTCTGGTCGTGCTGATAAAGAACCTGGCAATGCAGGCAGTTCAGACACTCGTTGGGATTGATGTTGCCTTCAGGATGAATGGCCTGAACCATGCATTCCTTGGCGCAGCGATTGCAGGGATTGCCGCATTCGCGGTAGCGCTTCAGCCAGTCGAACATACGCAGGCGGGCAGGTATCGCGAGCGCCGCACCTAGCGGACACAGATACCGGCAGTAGAAGCGTTCGATGAAGAGACCGGCTCCCAGCAGCGCCACGGCAAACAGGACAAATGGCCAGGCGCGTTGGAACTTGAGAATGATGGCCGTCTTGAACGGCTCCACCTCGGCATAGTGTTCGGCCACATCCAGCGAATAGAGCGACAGCCCGAACAGCCCGAGGAAAATCATGTATTTGAGCGGCCACAGGCGCTCGTGAAGTCCCCAGGGCACCTCGATCTGCGGAATGCGGAAAACCTTCGCGATACGATTGGTCAGTTCCTGCAGGGCGCCGAACGGGCAGAGCCAGCCGCAATAGGCACCACGCCCCCAAAAGAGCAACGCAGCGGCAACGGAGAACCACAACAGGAAGACCAGCGGGTCCATCAAGAATGCATCCCAGCTGAACTCGTTTGTCAGTGCCGAGAAGAAGGCCAGAACATTGACGACCGAGAGCTGCGCGTTTTCCAGCCAACCGAGCCAGACCAGAGTGAATGTGAGAAAGCCGATGCGGAACCAGAAGGTGAATCGCTCATTGCGCGTCACCTGCATCTGGAAGAAGAACACCAACGTCAGAATGCCGACGGCCACACCGAGAACGGCAACATCGAAAACGCGTCCTCTCCAGATCCGCATCCAGAGTTTTTCGACAACGGATTCAGCGCTTGCCGCTGCATTTGCTGTTTCCGCAGTTCCGGAAGCTGCAACCGCAACAGGCTCTGCCTTCAGGTAATCGAGCGGCAACTGGTACCCGAGATCGAATGTCAGAAAGACCTTGTCGATGGGACCGACGGCCCGCTGCACGAGCAGCTGCAAGCGGAAATCCTTCGCAGGATCAAAACCGATATCCGCGGGAATGACAAAAATATCCATTTCGGAGAAAGAAGGCGCGCCTTCTGCTGCGATCTCGCCAACACGGTGCTGCTGCTTGTCGAAGAACCTTGCGGAAACATCATGTTGGATCATCTGGATCCGGTCGAAAATACCACCGCGTACATACCCCGATCCCTTGAAGGAATAACGTCCCCGCCCCATGACGAGCAGCGCATGCTCTCCTTCTTTCAGGCGTTTTTCCAGATTGCCGTATTCGGCATCCCCAAGCAGCGAGCGGCCGATTGACGGCACGTCGACCAAGGCCATGTAAAGATCGATGAACGTATCTGTTTCAGGTCCAGCTTCCGGCCGTGCAACGGCGCGGGGATCCCCCTGAGCGACAAAAGCCTCGTTGATCTGTGCGACGTCGAGCGATAGCCGGCGCACCGACCCATCTCCCGTCAGTGTCAGCCAGTCGGCAGTTTCCTGCCGGTCATAGTCAATTTCAAGCTTCGGCCCCTCATCGACGACTTCCGGTGCAAGGCCTCCAAGTCCGAGCACTCTTGCAACCTTCAATCCAGAACGAACAATGGAATCGTCGATCACCATGATCGTCACGGTGGCACCGGATATGATGTCCAGATCGTGCGCGGACCCGCCGCTTTCGGCTTCAGCCCTCAGGTCGAGACCGGCATAACCTTCCGTGACAGCCTTGATCTTGCTGTCGGGAATACCGATCAGGACAATCGGCTCTGAGTGTTTCACCAACCTGACGCCGGTGATCACCGCAGACTGATCCACGCCGACAAGCGTGTGAATCGGTTTGCCTGAATATCCCGTCGTCGAGACGAAATCGGATGTCAGGAACACCCAACCGATGGGAGTGTTGTCCTTGAGCGCGGGAACAACGGCAGCGTTGTCCTGCAACGGCCCGTAAGCGTCTGCACCGGGGACCAGATCCCCGGGCTCGACCTTGTCGAGAAACCGTGTGACTTGAGCTTCCAAAGCCTGAGCTGATGGCGTCAGCGCCGCCATCAGAACGAAGGCGAGGCAAACCACGCAAAAGCGGGCGGTATATAAAAGGGGACGCACGAGAAGCGCTCCAGCACTTGTCTTGAGTGATGCTGGTGCAATTTTCGACGGTTAGCGAAAGAATAGCTTTGACGTTTGTCAAGCGAGGGAAAAGAGTTTCAAAGAGACCGTGCCTGCTCAAAACACAGCTATTCTCTTTCATTCAGGACAAATTGTTCGCCGGTTTCCAGGCGACCTTCCCCCTGAGCACGGCACGAATCTGTTTCCGGTTCGGATTTTACCTCTTCTTTGCGCCACCTCAGGCTACGGTGAACCAGAGTTTCTGCGTCGAATGCTGAAGGCAAAAGTAACTCTCTGGCTCTAAACACCAAATCCGTCCAGGAGCGCGTCTTCAAACGGAAAACGTGACAACAGTTCGATACCCGATTGCGTGACCAGCACCTGTTGTTCCAACTTGACGCCTTCGGCCCCGCCGTCTTCGCCGATGTAACTTTCGACGCAAAGCGTCATTCCAGGTTCGATGATGCCGTCATACCCTGCATCGGGGAAGTCGCCATGATGGTACAAATAGGGATACTCGCCCGTCATGCCACAGCCATGCGCGGACAGATAATAACGGTTTGCGTAATACTTCTCCGGAATGTCCCATGCCCTGTCGGCATACTCCCGGAAAGTCATGCCAGCCCTGAGAATGTCCATATTGTGATAGACCTGCTCGAGAGCAACCTTATACAGCGTTTTTTGGGTTTCGGACGGTTTGCCGGGACCCGAATGAAACGTCCTTGAAAAGTCCGAATAATAGCCGTGGCATCCGACCACATCCGTATCCAGTGCGACGAGTTCGTTCTCGCCAATGATATTGTTGGCCGTTTCCTGAAACCACGGATTGGTCCGCTCTCCCGCGTTCAACAGTCTCGTTTCGCAATAGTCGCCGTTTTGTTCGATAATCGACTTGTGAAGCACCGACCAGAGTTCCGTCTCAGTCAGCCCTGGCCTGAGAGCTTCGCGTAATTTGCCAACACCGATTTCCGTTGCCCTGAGCGAGGCATTGACGCATTTCATTTCTTCCGCAGATTTGATGGCCCGCGCCATTTCAACAGGCTCTTGGGCATCAACAATTCGAAACCCTTGGTTTTGCAAACTGATGGATGTACCGGCATTCATCCGTTCCATTCCGACAGTCGCTTCCTTGCCGACAAGCCCTGTTATCAGATCTCCCATTTCCTGAGCCCAGGCGCGCTCCCTCCCGGCAATATCCGGTCCGGCGGCAACAAAACTTGCTGTTTTTGCGGGACGCACTTCGTCAACGGTTTCAAATCCATCGGCAAGATGCATGCATCCGGTAAATTCGAAAAGGATTGACCGATCGGCCGTTATCAAAAGGTAACGTGCCGGTGCATTGCGCATCGAAAACACCTGCATGTTTCGCGTTCCCGTCGCATACCGAATGTTGATCGGGTCGGAAAGAATGACCGCCCCAATATTGCGCTTTGCCATTTCCGAGCGAACACGCGCCTGTCGATACCGGCGCACCGCCTTCAGATCGATTCCTGCACTTTCGGGTGCTCGATCCAGCAAAGCGATGCCAGACAAGTCGCTTCGTTCTGCATGCCAATCGAAATTCGCCATTTTGCTCTCTGAAACACCTAACTGCGTTAACGACGTCAGTAGACGTAAGAAAACCGGTGTTGTAAACGGGACAAAAATTCATGCATTTGAGAAACCTGAGGTTATGAAAACCTATCGAAAGAACCTCCCACCGCTGGACTGTCTGGTCTTTTTCGAAGCCGCCGCGCGAAACCTGAGTTTTACGCTCGCCTCCGGGGAGCTATTTGTTTCTCAAGCTGCAGTCAGCAAACGAATTCGCCAGCTGGAAAGTTTCCTGGGCGCTGAATTGTTTGTTCGAAACGGCCGCATGCTGGAACTGACACAATCCGGGCAGGAACTGTTCGGTAAAACCTCCATGACACTCGATTTTATCGAAAACGCGCTCACCCGCCTTTCAGACCAGAGCGACGATGCCATCAGTATTGCAAGCAGCAACGCCATTTCCATGTTCTGGCTGCAGAAGCAACTCAACAAGTTCGGCCTTACCGAGCATTCGTGCCCGGTCAATCTGATGACGTCGGACAAAAACCGGGATCTGCTGAAGAGCGCCAACGACCTGATTGTCGCTCCCTGTGATGGCAACATTCCAGGCTACGAGTGTACGAAGCTGTTTTCAGAGCAACTTGTGCCGGTTACAGCTCCGGACGCAGCAGGCAAAACTGAATTCAACGCGCGGGAAGATCTGTTTCAGGCAAGCGCTCGAATTGACCTGCCGCTTCTTGACTTTCGGCGCGTTGAACCGTTTTGGATGAACTGGAATGCCTGGGCACGAATGACCAAAACGTCTATTCCGGACACCTGGCCACGCGTGCATTGCAAAACCTATGCCCACACAATCGGCAAAGCGCTCGAAGGAGAAGGAATAGCGCTGGGAAGCCTGCAATTGCTTGCAGATGAGATCAGCACTGGCTCATTGATCCCGATTGGCAGCAGAGCGCTCGACAGCAAAAACGATTACTACCTGATCCGCGACCCTTCAAAGCCGATGGCAGACAACGCCAAACATCTGTACGGGTTTTTGCTTGAAGCCACAAAGCTCACACGGTCGACAGCACCTTGATTGAAGCGGTTCCGACCACCTGAAAACAAGAGGGTCAACGCTTCTGGCCCATGAGGTGCCGCTGTCGCCAGCCCGTCCAGGCCGACGCGCCCACGATCAGGGCCGCACCGAAGAGAAACTGCGGACTAAGGCTCTCTGCGAAAACGAAGAACCCCACACCTGCCGAAATCGGCAGGCTGAGATAGCTCAAAATTGCTAGGAAAGCCGCAGCGGCGTGTCTGTGTGCGTGAAGAAAACAAAATTGTGCACACTGCGCGCAAATCCCGATCGCAATCATGGGTGCGATATGATCCATCTGCACAGGGACCCATGTCACCAAAGCCAGCGGAAAAATCAGGACGGCAAGACCTCCGGTATAGAAGGTCATCATCACGACAACTGGCACATCGGTAAGCTTGCGGGTCAAAATAACGGCAGCCGTACCGGCAAAGACCGTCACTGCTATTGCAGGCAGCCCCCAGGAGAACGGAACAGAGGCCGGATTCACGGCGACCAGCACGCCCGCAAAAGCGACTGCTGCAGCAATCCAGCGACGGGGACCAATCATTTCCTTGAGGAAAATTACCGCCAGAACCATCGTCAGGATAGGACGTGTGAAGTTGATTGCCGTAACCAGTGCCAGCGGCAGTCTGGCTATGGCAAAGAAACTGGTCGTGAGTGCGATTGTAGACGCCAAAACACGGAAAAAATGCAATGGCAGGCGATCCAGCATGTGGAAGGCCGAGCTGGACCGCCAGATCCAGGGTGCGATCAACACTAGCCCTGTGGCCGCTCTCAGAAACACAAGCTGTGCAGAGCTGTAGTCCAGACCGATAGCCTTGACGATCCCAAGGGCCCATATATTCAGGGACATGTCGGCGAGCAGCCAGAGACCTCCGACCGCATTTCCTCTGGGAGCGATGGAGGGTGCCTTCACCGTCTTACGGCCGAGGCGTGACGAGGTTCATCATCAACCGGAAAGCGCCGGGCACGAGTTTCTCCATCTGATGATGCAGGATCAGCGCGCAGTGAACATGTCGACCTTTTCCGATATCGGCTGACAACAATGCACCAAGATGTGGGGCTTCACCCGGGTCCGCCATCTCGAGAAGAGGCTCATACACGTTGTCCCAGCTCTTGGCGAAATACAGCCCGCGTTCCTTGTGCCAACCGGACCAATCATTCTCTCCAATCCGGTTGGGCCGATTGAAAAGACCATGGTCCGGAGACAGTACCGTTACGGCGGCGCTTTCATCCGTCACGCGCCACCGAAGAGAGGGTTGTCCGATTTCCAGGCGCGCGGGCGGTGTTTTCTCCGGATCCCAACTGTCCCAGGGGCGGTGATAGAGCGTTACCAGAGTTCCTCCGGCCGCGACCCATTTTCGCAAACCCGCCATGGCTTCTTTCAAGCCGGGTTTGAATCTGACAGCGAATATCCCGATCACGATGGTGTCGAATTCAGAAAGCGCCGCATCGCTGGCCAGGGCCTCCGTGTTCAAAGAAGTGACATTGAGGCCGAGGCTATTGAGCCAATAGTCCACTCGGTCGTTTCCGGCCCCGACATAACCGATTTTCGCTTCGCTTTGGCCGGCATCGACGACACGAACGGACGCTTCGGCAGGCTGAATGAGATGTCGTGGGACGATATGCGGGTAGTGCACCGGAATGACCGTGTTCGCGGGCTCGCCATTCAGAAGGAGTCGAATTTTGTACAGTCCCTCTGCGACCTCTAATGGAAGTGTCACCTGATACCCGGTTGGTGTTTCCTGGGCGCTCCAATCCGCCGGCATGTCCAACTCAACACGAGTTTCAGCAGGAACGATTTCAGAAATATTGAAGACAACCGACCGTTCGGCTGTGGTGCGATTTACCACCGCCGCCATTGGCGCAACCACGGCGCTCCGCTCCGGCAGGATCTGCGGTGGAACCTCAAATGGTATGGCGGTTTCACTTTTGACACCGTGGGTCGTCAAGGAAAGTCTTGCAAACGGCGCCTCGGGTTCGTCCGGTAAAAATCTATCGGGATAGGGATTGCTGAACGCAGCCCCTTCCGTGCGCAGCTCGCTTACACTTGCCGACCACCCATTTTCAACCGCGACGGAAACATCAAGCGCTTCCGCCGCACCTGAATGAATTTCTGTCTCAACGGCACTGACGTCTGTGGTCCGGAGGACATCCTTTTCAAGCCTCGCACGAAATTCCGTCCGTGCGGCAACGCGGATCAGTTTTGCCAGTTGAACCTCTTTGCGCGCTATCTTGTGAGCATAACGAGGGTGCGCTTTTTCGGCGCCAAGTCGCATGGCGGAAAGGGCATGGCTGGCATGTTTCAGTATTTCCGACGTATCGGGGAAGGCGGCAATCGCTGCGGCAATTTCCTTGTCCGCTTTCATCAGATCGGCGCTTGTGCCGAAGTCAGCGAGACATGTGGGAAGTCCCGAGTTCAAAGTATCGTCCGCCTGGCTGATGCGCGATAATTTCAGGTGCAGCGGCCAGTCCTTTTCAGAACCGGTTGGTATCCAGGAACCCATAGCCTGGGTCCGGTGACACACACGACTTTGCTCTCCCAAGCGTGCATACGAAAATCCGGTTACCGGGTCATATGCGCGTCCATCGATCACGAGCGTAGCAGGTGGCGGCGGCAAGTCGTCATCATAAGCCTGCCCGGCGCCGGACCAGGCCGGCAGATACATTTTTGACACTTCCCAGACCGGCAATGTGCTCTCGCGATAGTCAGGGTCTGCAGCAAGTCCGATCGCTTCCTCCGCTGCTGCCGTCATGGCCCGGTGATGGCCATGCTGCCCAGGTATGTCCAAAAATGTCGGACAGATAATGTCCGGCTTTTCCTGGCGAAGGATGTCGACGAAACGTTTGAGTGTCCGCTCCCGTCCCCACTTTGCGAGTGTCTCTTCTCCTGATTTCGAGAAACCGAAATCGAAAATCGAGTCGTCCGGGCTTTCCGAGAGCCAGTAAAGCCTCAATCCAAGTCGTTCTGCGGCCCTCTCCATCTCGGCAGTGCGAAGCACACCCAATTGCTGACTTGCTTCGCGGCCGATATCGTTCTGCCCTCCCTCGCCGCGCGTTGAACAGGCATAGGAAACATCAACACCGTCCCGAAACCCGAGAACGGCAAGCATTTCGGATGTTTCGTCATCGGGGTGAGCCCCGGTGTTCATGAAAGAGAGCACCGAGCGCAAAGGCAACAATGCTCGCCAGAGCTCAACAATGTGAGGTCGTTCAAATTCTTGAGCAATACGTTCCGGGGCAGTCAAGGCCATAGGGTAAGGTCCGGCAATTCAGCTATCTTGATGAGGTGTGAAGGCACGGTGAAGTACAAGCGAGGCCGCACCCAGTGTGGCAGTCATGCGGCCGCATGTGCCGCGTTGCAGTCTTGGAAAAGGATTGTCCGGTCTGTTGGAAACCGAGGAGTTCGCGAGCGGGCAGATCTCGATCAGATGATCGATCAGGGATCCCGGCATCGCGCCGCCCAGAATGACGGTCTGCGGATCCAAAATGTTTTCCAGCTGCAGAACGGCTTGCCCCAGGGCTGACGCCGCGTTGGAAAGCCATTCAAGCATCCGGTCATCGCGCTGCTGAAACAGACGTTCAAGAGCACCAAGATCGAGCGGTTTTTCTTCGCCGATATGTGACTGTATCGAGACGCGGCTGAGAATGCTTTCCAGCGGCACAAGCCCATTTGGCCCCAAGACAGGCACATGACCAAGCTCGCCCGCATTTCCGAATGCACCCGAGATCAGTCGGCCTTCACTGATGAGGCCAAGCCCGAGACCCTTGCCGAAATAAACAAAGGCATAGGAACCAATTCCCTGCGCGACACCGGTCAGGCGTTCCGACAGGGCAGCGGCGTTGGCATCGTTGGAAAGCGCCACAGTGCCACCAAGCCTGTTTTCAAAGAGTACCTGCGCATCGGTATTTTCCCAGCCCTGCAGATCGGAGCTGCGACCTGTCAGTCCGGTTTTTCCGAATGGACCCGGCATAACCACACCGGTTCCCAACAAGCGTTGCGTGGCAACACCTGCCTCTGTGAGCATCATCTCGCGAAGGTTCAAAACCTTTTCAACGACATTGTTCGGGGAATTGTCCGTCAGTTCCCTGCGCGCGGTTTCCACCACTGTGCCCGAAAGGTCCAATAGGGCCGTGAAGATGGCATCCGGCCTGATCTCCGCTCCAAAGGCATATCCCCCTGACGGGTCGACCCCATACTGCACGGCGGGAAGACCCCGCCCGGCGGTCCGGGATCCTTTTTCGAGAATCCACCCTTCACCAAGAAGCTCCGCAATGATGTTTGAGACCGCCTGCGTTGACAGCCCGAGTGCCCGGGCGATTTCGGCACGCCCCATTGTACCGGCGGCCTGAATCTGCCCCAGAACCGCCTGCCTGTTGCGATTGCGGCTGCGCAGAGGGTTGGACCCCTTGATTTGACTGTCGCTCTTCATGCTTCGTTATTAACTCAAGAAAATTGACAATTCAATTTATTTGACTTAATCACTTTGAAACAGGCAGCGAAAGACTGCCACTCCAGTGCGATACGATTGAAAAATCCAGACGGGAGCATCAGCAATGTTGAAGCATTTAAGGCGCATGGCGCTGGGTGGGATTGCGGCTGCAACAACCCTAATAGGCAGCTCTGCATGGGCCGTTGAAATCGAATATTGGCAATATTTCTTCGACGCGCGCGTCGAGGCGATGGAACAGTTGATTGAGAAGTTCCAGGAAGCCAATCCGGATATCACGGTCAAGATGACGCATTTCCCATATGCCGACTACCGGACCAAGGTCGCAGCAGCCATTCCGGCCGGAGAGGGACCGGATGTCGTGCAGCTGTTTTATGGATGGCTGAACGATTATATTGAAGCGGATCTGATCCAGCCATTGCCGAAGGACGTCTTTGACCCGGCGAAAATCGATGCGGAATTCTTTCCCATGGTCCAGGCCATGAAAAAGGACGGCACTTATTACGCCCTACCGACAGCGGTCCGATCCCTTGCCTTGTTCTACAACACCCGGCTGTTCGACGAAGCCGGTGTCGAAGGTCCGCCTGCAACGCTTGATGAACTCGTGGATACCGCGAAGAAGCTGACCAAGTTGGATGGTGCCGGCAACATCACCCAGGTGGGCATCACCACTGGCATGAATGCCCAGGATCACCACTGGTGGCGTGAAGTTCTTGTCCGACAGTTCGGTGGAGAGCCTTATGAAAACGACTATCAGACCGTCAACTACAATAATGACGCCGGTCTGGAAGCGTTGAATTTTTATGTCGGCCTGGAAAAGGACCACAAGGTCACGCAATCCGGTTTCATGGATGAGCCCCAGGCGGCCTTCAAGGCCAATCGGGCAGGCATGCATATTGACGGTTCCTTCCGCATCGGCTCACTCAACAAGGTGCGCGGCCTGAAGTGGGGTGTGGCGGAGCTGCCTGCAGGCCCAAATGGTTCGAAATCCAATTACTCGTCCTACTGGGTGAATGGGATCACCACCAAGGCGGAAGGCGAGAAATACGATGCCGCCGTCAAATTCCTGGACTATCTCACGTCTGATGAAGCGATGCAGGTCTGGCTGGATGTTGTTGGCGAACTGCCTGCAAAACCATCGGTCGGCCTTGTCGAAAAGAATGCAAATGATCCCATCTACGGCCCGTTCATACGTGGGCTTGAATACGCGAACACCACGAAATTCGCGAATGAGTCCTCGCAGCGGCAGGCCTTGATGGACATGGTCGGACGTATCGACATTGAAGGTCAGGACCCGGCTGAAAGCCTTGCAGCAGCCGCGGCAGAGGAACAAAAAGTCCTCGACGAGTACTACAAGAAGTAGTCTTGCCCCTATTGGGCTGCCGATCATCCGGCAGCCCGAAACTGTCGAGCAGCGGTGCAAGTGATGTCAGTCTACAAAAACCTATCAATCCGGCAGAAACAGATTCTGTGGGCATGGATTTTCCTTGCCGTGCCAACGCTCTTCTACGGAGTGATCCGGTTCTATCCGACCGGCAACGCCTTTGTGATTTCGTTCCAGGACTGGAACCTTCTGGGTGCACGCACCTGGACCGGCCTGGACAACTACACGAAGCTCTGGAACGATCCGGTCTTCTGGAAGGTGTTCCGCAACACGTTTGTCTATCTGCTGCTGGGCACTCCGATTTCGCTCGTTATCAGTTTTATTATTGCCTATCACCTCGACAAGACCCGGTTCATGCACGGCTTCCTGCGCATGCTCTATTTCCTGCCGTTCATGACCTCCGCCGTCGCGATGGCATGGGTCTGGCGCTGGTTCTACCAACCCGTTCCAATCGGATTGTTCAACAACATGCTGGCCTCCATCGGCATTCCGCAAATCGAGTTCCTGAATTCCACCACCAACGCCTTGCCCTCGGTCCTTGCACCTGCGGTATGGGCCGGTCTTGGATTTCAGATCATCATCTTCATGGCAGGTCTGCGGGCGATCCCGGTCAGTTATTACGAGGCAGCGCGCATAGACGGTGTTGGCTGGTGGACGGTGCTGACACGGATCACATTGCCGCTTTTGAAGCCGACCATCGTTTTCATTGTCGTGTTTTCCTCGATTGGGTTCCTGCGGATTTTCGATCATGTGTTCAACATGACGACTAACAATCCCGGCGGCCCTCTGAATTCGACCAAGCCCCTCGTTTTGATGATCTATGA
>NZ_JAILWL010000124.1 GCF_025698965.1 Roseibium sp. | reverse complement strand
ACGCGCGGATCTACGTGGAGGCCATTGAGGGAAACGGGTCCGCCGCCTCGCCGAATGGATTGGGCGGGGCGGCTTAGAGTACTGCGCCAATTGTCGAAAGACCGGCCTCAGATGCGGTCGCAAGTGCCCGGTTGAAAAGAACAAGCCCAAAACACCAGAAGGGCGGTTGTCGGTCAAGATCGCCAGCCAGCCCGGTGTGCGGCGGATTCATGCCTTTTCCGGTGAAGCAACCGGCCTTGACTTAAACGAGGCGCGGTCCCGCATCACCGGATCAGATCACGACATTGCACTTCTGATGAGCTGTTTCGCAGCCTATGAGCACGGTCTCTTGCAGGGGCGTGCACTTGCCAAGGACGGGGAAACCGAGAATGACGACTAGAACGCCTCAAGTCGGTGTGCGTCTTGCTGTCCTCGACGGCAAGATTGTAGAGCGTGAGTTGAAGAAATTCGGTCGCGAAGGTGAGCAGGCTCTGAGCCGAATTCAGCGTTCCAGCAGACCGGCCAGGAAAAGCCTCAAGGCTGTAGATGCCGCCGTTTCGGAGCTGAGTAGCAGCGCGGTCAATTTATCGAGCAATTTGGGGGCGGCTGGTGCTGGTTTGCGGGCAATGGGCCCGGCGGGTGTAGCTGCCGCTGTTGGAATTGGTGCTATTACGTTGGGGCTGGCAAAGGTGGTTTCTTCTTCGCGGGATGCTGCGAGGTCCATTGCAGAAGTAGGGGATGCGGCCAGGCGCGCGGGGGTCGATGTCGAGCCTTTTCAGGAGCTGCAAATCGTTGCGGAGAGGAACCGTATTTCAATTGACGCTCTCACAGATGGATTTAAGGAACTCAACCTTCGAGCAGATGAGTTCATTTTCACCGGTGGCGGGCCCGCTACCGAGGCTTTCCAACGGCTTGGATTTGGTGCTGAAGAGTTACGAGATAAGCTGCAAGACCCGTCTGGCCTTTTGGTCGAGATTATTGGCCGGTTGGAGAAATTCGACCGCGCCGCTCAGATACGGATTTCAGATGAGTTGTTTGGTGGGACTGCGGGAGAGCGCTTCGTTGAGCTGATAGACCGTGGATCGGACAACGTTCAAAGCATAATAGAAGAGTCGAGGGAACTTGGTCTGATTTTCGATCAGGAGGTGGTGAGCCGTGCCGAGGATCTCGATAGCGAGCTGACCCGAGCTTACCAAACAGTTGATCGCAATTTAAAGCGCGCTTTGCTGGACGTTGCACCGGCTGCGGAGAGGTTGAGTTACTTCCTTGCAACATCAATTGCAGGGCTTAGTTCTCTGGTGGACCTGACACGTGATGTAGAGGATCAGCAGACAGGGCTGGTACAAGAAAAATACATTACTTTGTTGAACAGGAGGGCAGAAGCTCTCGAGCGGCTGCGGGATCTTGAAAAACGGTCCGATCCCCGGTTTGATCCGCAAATCAAAACGGCGCGGGATGACATTGCTCGTTTCGATAAAGATTTGAAGAGAATTCAAGCGGTTCTTGATAAGCGATCAGGATACAGACCGGACTTCGAATTTGACCCAGTCGTCAAAGACACCTTTACAGAAAGTGTGACTGAAGCCGACAGAACGGCTGCGGAGGCATGGCAAAAGCGCATTCTGACGGTGGCCGAAAAACGCAAGAAATCGCTTGAGGAAATCAATCGGCTTGAAAAACTTGGACAATTGACGGCAGAGGAGGCGTCTCGTGCCCGTGTCCAGGCGGAGGAAGCCTATGCCTCGGCCATCAAGAAAACCGGCAAGACAGGGCGACAGGCGGAAGCCAAGTTGTTGCGCGAAGTTCAATCGCTCCTGAAAGCCAGTGCAACACCGGCAGCGGAATTGCAAAAGCGGTTGCAGCGGATTGCCGAGCTGCAGGGCGATGGGGTCTTTGACCGGGCGTCGGGCGGCAATGGTGAGGCTGCGGCCAACGCAGCTCGCGTACAAGCCATGCGGGAATATCTGGGAGCGGCGGAAGATACTGCCGTGGCGCTGGAACGCCTGCAGGAGTTGGCGCAAAGCGGGCTTGGTGCCGACGCCTTGGCGGCGCAGGTGACGCTTGCAGAGCGGGCAGGAAAGTCTTTCGGCGAAACCATGACGGAGGTCAGTGACCGGGTCAGCGATGGCTTGACCGATGCCATGTTTGCGGCGGGCGAGCAGGCAGAGTCCTTCGGCGATATCATGAAACGACTTGCCCTGCAGCTGGCCCGTGACTTTGCCAACATGCAGCTGCGCGGGTTTCTTGGGCAAATCACCGGAGGCTTTTCCGGTGGTGGTAGTTCGATTTTCAGTTCGCTCCTCGGCTTGCTGACGGGCAGAGGCAGTGCGTCTTCGGCTGTCATGACAGCGACTGCCGGCATCTATCACGATGGCGGCAAGATCGGTCCGGGTGGCCGCACCCGCCAAGTGCCGATGTCCCTGTTTGCAAATGCCGAGCGTCGTCACAATGGCGGTTTTATCAAGCCCGGTGAGCGTCCAATCATCGCAGAAGACGGTGAGCGGGTGTTGACGATGGCCATGCAAAAGAACGCGGCACAGACGATCAGCAGCCTTGCCTCGCTTGCGGCGCAACCGTCTGCAGTCCCGGCTGCAGCTTCACAGGCGCCCGTGATCAACATCTATGCGCCACCTGGGATGGAAGTCGAAACGCAGCAGCGTCAAAGCTCGAGCGGTGGTCTTGAAACAGATGTTCTCATTCGTGAGGTGGATCGCGGTCTTGCGTCGCGCATCACGGACGGCACCAGCCAGACCGCCAAGGCCATCAGTAACCGCTTCGCACTCAACCGCGCAAACGCACTTTCGGGGTAATTGAATGGCACTTCCAAGCTGGCCTGCAACTGTGCCGAATAGTCCGCTGCGCAGTTCGGTTCGTGTTTCCCGGCCTTTCATTGCTCCTGATGTGACGGAGTTTGAGGCCGGGAATACGCGTGACCGTGCTCGCGGCACCGTCCAGTATCGGATTGTCGAACAGACGATCCGTATGTCGGACACAGAGTTTGCAGCCTTTGACAACTTCGTTGAGGACGATCTGGTCATGGGAACGCTGCGGTTCACCATGAATGTCTGGAACGGGCTTCAGATGGAGTTAAAGACCGTGAAACTTTCCGGCACCGAAAAATTCACGACTGCGCCGCGCGGGCGCGCACTCGCGGTTTCCATGCGTCTTGAGGTGGAGCTATGACGACCCACAGTGAAGCCATTCGCGAAGCTTATGCCTCCTGCGAGGGCGATATCATCCTGGAAACCATCGAATTGCGGCATCCGGCGTTTCTGGAAGAGGGATCGCCGATTGCCCTGCGCTTTGTGGCAGACGGTGCGGATCATGATCTCCTGCTCGAGGCCGATGCGGTCATGAACCCTGGCGAAGTCGTGACATTCGCCGCAATGCCTTTCGGGTTGACGCCGCCCTCGGACGAAGAGTCGACCGTTCCTGAAGTCAAATTCTGGGTCGATAATGTTTCATCAGATGTGCATGAGCACTTGCAGGAAGCCGTCCGCGTCCGCTCGCCAGTCTATGTCACTTGGCGGGAATATGTCGTCGGGCAGTCTGGCCCGCAGCAAAGTGTCGATGGGATTGAGCTGCGCAAGGTCAAGGTGACCTCAACACGCGCAACCGCGACGGCGCGACCGGGCAACTGGTCGGATCGGTTGTTCAGCAAAATCTACGACAAAGAGACCTACCCGACGCTTTCCACGTAAGGGCGAACATGACTGATTTAACCGCTGATCAGGTGGGGCGGCTCTCCCGACTGATCGGTTCGCCATACGACCCGGAAAACAGAGCGCCCGGTTTCCATTGTTGGGGTGCGTTTTGCGCTGTGCAGGAAATCCTTGGCCTCGCTGGACTTCCTGATTTCGTACCAGACAGCGTGACGTTGAGCGCTCGCGCCAAGGCTTTGGGCGGGCATGCGGAACGCTCGCGCTGGATCGAAATCCCCGAGCCGGTCAATGGCTGTGCCGTCCTGATGGGGCGGCAAGAGGTTCCCATTCATGTCGGCTGCTATCTGGATCTGGATGGCGGCGGCGTTCTTCACGCAACTCCGGGCGTCGGTGTTGCTTTCGAAACCATTCCAAGATTGAGGCTTGCGTCCTGGCGATGCATCACGTTTCACCAGAAAAAATGATCCAGGCTGACGGGCCGCTGCCGCCGTGTACGCCGCTGCGCCTGCCGTCCGTTATGGGTGCGTCTCTGCGCGAGATTGTCGACGCGCATGGTCCGTCCAGATCTGTTGCCTTTTATGTGACCGTCAACGGCGAGCCAGTATTGCGCGAAGGTTGGGACCTGGTTCCGGCTCCGTCCGATCTGGTCGAGGCCGTTGTCGTGCCGCGCGGCGGCGATGACAGCAAGTCAGTTCTTGGCATTGTCGCTCTCATTGCGCTTTCCGCGTTCGCGCCATGGGCTGGGGGGCTTGTGGCGGGCGCGCTCGGTGCCAGTTCAACCGGACTGGTGGCCGGGCTTGCCGGGGCGGCGATCCTTGCCGGTGGCGGCATCCTGATCAACACGCTGCTGGCTCCGAAGCCAGCCTCCGTTGCAAATGCCGATTTGGCGGCATCACCGACCTATACTGCCAATCCGTCAGGCAATCAGGCGCGGCTTTACCAGACGATCCCGGTGCAATTCGGTGAGCACATCATGGTGCCCGATTATGTCTCCGATCCGTATCAGGAATTCGAAGGCAACGACCAATATCTATTTCTGCTGTTCGGTCGTGGTCTTGGCCGGTCTGCGCCGAAGGACGTGCGGATCGGTGAGACGGTCATCTGGACCTATGACGGCGGCTATACCGGTGCGATCGATGACGTTGAAATTGCGTTCTACGATCCGGGTGAGCAGATTGATTTGTTTCCGGTGCAGGTGGAAACCTCCTCGGAAGTCGGCAGTCAGCTGTTAGAGCAGGGCAATACGGTTGGTCCTTATGCCGCCGTGCCTTCGGGAGAAACCGCGCAGAAACTTGCAGTCGATATTTTGCTGCCGGAGGGCCTTTACCGCCTGCGGGACGATGGCGGCAAGCAATCGGCGACAGTCCAGTTTCATTTCCAGTATCGGGAAATCGACGATCTTGGAGCGGCGGTCGGTTCCTGGCAAACGCTTGTCAACAAGACCCTGACGCTCACGACACCGACGCCGCAGCGGTTTTCTTATCCCGTCGACGTGCCAGCAGGACGCTATGAAGTCAAAGCCGACCGGTTGAATTCCTGGACCGATGGTGACCAGACACTTGATCGTCTGGAATGGAACGGCCTTCGCGCCTATCTGAACGGGCCGCAGAGCTTTGCGGATCTGTCGACCATGGCTGTCAAGGTCAAGGTGAACGATCAGCTGACCTCGCAGTCCTCGCAAGACTTCAAGCTTGTTCAGTGCCGTATCCTGCCGGTCTGGAATGGCTCGGCATGGGTTGAGGAGGAAACCCGTTCCATTACCTGGGCGGCTGTCGATATCGCGCGTAACAGCGTCTACGGCGCTGGCCAGCTGGATAGCAAGATCGATTTCTCGACCTTCATGACCTATGACACGCTGTGGACGTCGCGCGGCGATACGTTCGACGGCATCTTCGACACACGTGTGACGCGGTTCGATGCGATCAATACCGTTCTGGGAGCGGGCAGGGCAAGCGTCCGCTTTGTTGGCGACCAGATTTCCATGGTGCGCGACGAACAACGCAGCTTGCCAAGTCAGGTTTTCACCGACCGCAACATCGTACGCGGGTCACTAGAGGTCGATTACGACCTTCATGAGACCGACAGCGCCGATGACGTGATTGTTGAGTATATGGACGCTTCCAGCTGGACGCTGGAGGAGGTCCGCTGCACGATTGCGCAATCCAGCTCTGAAGCGCCCGCACGGGTTCGCATGCAAGGTCCGACAAGCCGCGATCAGGCTTGGCAGGAAGGCATTCACCTTGCGGCGGACAACTATTTCCGCCGCGAGAAAGCAACCTTCCGGACGGAACTTGAGGGCCGACTGGTCATGCGCGGTGACCTGATCCGCCTTCAATCCGACATGCCGCAGACATGGGGCAGGTCTGGTGTTGTTCGAGCGTATAGCGGTCTAAACGTCACGCTTGACCGGGAGCCGGAAACCGATCCGGCCAACACCTATATCCGTTTCCGCCAAAAGAACGGCGAGGAATGGGGGCCGTGCAAAATTACCTGGACGGCAGGGTCATCGACCGTCACGCTCGATAGTGCGGATTATAGCGCTGCAGAGGCTGCATTCGGGGCGCTTGCGCCGCATCTGGAAGATAATGGCGGGGAGGCTCCGGTTTATCTTCTGGGTGAGGGGGTGGATTTCGCATTCAATGCCATCGTGCTCGGCATGGTGCCCGAGGGGAAACGCGTTCGCCTGGAAGTGGTTCGGGACGATCCGTCTGTCTATCTTGCCGATGACGGGTTGACGGTTCCGGGCTATCCGGTCGGAACGTTGCTGCCGCCCTCGTCTGGCGTGCCTGTCATCGTCAGCATGACGGTTACCCGCGACATCAGTGTCACCGAAAGTTTTCTGAATGTTGCCGCGCTTGCAGGCAGCGGAGCGAGTTCGTTCGTTATCCAGATCTCCTATGATCAGGAAACGTGGACAACGGCCTATGAGGGCAGTTTGCCCGACACGTCGTTTCCAGTGCTCAGGGACGCGCTCTGGGTTCGCATGCAGGCTATTGGTGAACAGCCGGGACCGTTCAAGGTTGAGGCCGTTGCTGCAGCTCCTGACGAGATCCGCTTGCCGGATGGAGCGACAGTGCCATCCGCTCGGGCGATTTACGACGATGTTCGTGGAACCATTCCTGCGGCAGATTTGCTGTCTGATTTGGATGCAGCGTCGACGCTTCCACGTGCTATTCGTGACAGCCTGCTTGACCCTTCGCTCGGAGGTGAGGCCGGTAATTCTGTTTTGCAGCAACTTGAACTGGCGTCGGAAAATCTTCTGCTAAGCGTTCTGGAGCAGGAGGACACCAGAGCAGGTCTGGCAAGCGCTTATGCATCCATAATCAGGATTGAGCAGGCGCAGGCTGAAGGCGAAGAGGCGCTCGCGACCGCCATCACAGCATTGAGCACGACTGTCGGCGGCAACACGGCTTCGGTTACGGAGCTGATTACCTCGGTCAACGGTCTTGAAGCTCAATACGTTCTTTCGGTCTCTGCGGGCGGGGCGGTCGGCGGCTTCACGGTGACCGGTCTGCAGAAGGCAGACGGCACGGGACAGATTGACTTCGGCATAGCTGCTGACCGGCTCTATGTCGTCGATCCGGATGACACCGATACGGCAGTCGCACCTTTCGTCTTTGAAAATGGCACGCTTTACGTCAACGACCTGGTCGCGGTTTCAATCACCGCAGACACCTTAAGTTCGATTACAGCCAATCTTGGAACAGTCACGGCGGGCAAGATGCAGAGTTCTGACGGGAAGTTTGTCGTCGATCTGGACAACAAGAGGATAACAATCGAATGACTTTTGTTGCTGATGGGATCAAGGACATCGTTGCCATTTACACCGGCAGCCAGTCCGACAGTGTGGAAGACGATCCGCTCAATCATATGGACCGGGTGATTTTTCATTCGGATCTGCCTTATGTGGAAGCAGTGCAGGTAGTCTCCGGAGAGGTGGCAACGCCTGCGCCTGTAGCTGCCGCATGGGCCTATCACGCCACGACAAACCTCTTTGCCCATGGTCTCGGGTATACGCCGCTGGTGTTCCCGGTTGCCCATGACATCTACGACTACAATGGCGGGTTCTGGTCGCGCGTTCCGGCAAATCTTGCCTTTCCGAATTGGCGGCAGAGCCCAACAAACTGGTATGAGGGCGGTGCTGTCAGCGGGAACGGTCAAGCAGGGCTGACACTTATCTATGCCAATGACACACATGTCGTTGCGACAACATACTACAACCTCGCTATCGGCCATGTGCTGCGGTTTGACCTGAAATACACGGTTTATGTGACCAACGTGGCCTTGTCCGGTGAGGTGAACCCGCCGAGTGGATCGGGCTTGATCCGGATGACAGCAGATGAAGTGACAATCAAAGGGAAGTTCGATTCCAAGGATGCGCATTTCTCTGAGTTTGGCAGCGGCGACAAGGTCTATTTCCCGATGGGGCCGACACTGGCAAACGAAAGTCTCGCGTTCCGGGCTTTCGCGATCACGTTTGACGGGCAAAAGTTGATCTCTTCCCCCTATGGGACCAAAGGGCCAATTCAGCGAAACAACGTTGCTTCTGAAGGCGGTGGCATCGATACGGATTGTGTCACTGCCAGGGTGACGGTGTCGTGAGCACCATCATAACAAGCACGCAAGCGAAGTTCGGCAACTTCGATGCGGCGAACGGGATGCTACTTACCTTCGGAGCCTATACCGGAACTTTGACGTTCCCTGCGCGCTCGACCGGGAACCAAACACAAGCCTGGAACCTGACGACGGTCGCAGCTTCAAATATCGACACCAGGGCGACTTTTGCAGCTGGTAGCGCCAAGTTCGATGCGAATGGCTACTTCACGTCGAATTGGTTCTCATTCGGAGGCAGCGGTTTACCGGTCATGGACCTTGGCGCTTCGAACGGCTTCATTGGACTGTACCAGCTCTATTGCACTGTGGCCGACAGCAAGTTGACCATCCACGGGCGCCAGTTTCTGTCGAACAATTCAACGGTCGAGGTCGGCATTGCCTCCTATCGCGTCGTGTTGCTCGGCTTTGCCAACACTCTCTGACTTTCCTCAAAGGACAATTTGATGACCAGTTACACGACGGGCCTCGTGACCGTAACCAATGGTTCTGACACGGTCGCCGGTGCATCGACGTTTTGGCAAAACGCGATTATCGAAGGAGATCTGTTTGCACTGTCGCTTGAGGGACCGTTTTATGAAGTGACGGTGGTCAATGACGACAGTTCGATCACGCTTGATCGAAATTATGCCGCATCGACGGCTGCAGCGCAGTCTTATGTGATCCTGCGACTGTCTCTGACCCGGCAATCCACGATCTACCTTGCCAATCGTGTCCAGTCTCTGCTCGACACCTATTCCGGCATTCTCTCGGTATCCGGTGATGACAAGACAGTCACGCTGGACAAAAGCGCTGTCGCCAACAATGCAATGTCGGTTCTCAAAACCAACGGGGCGGAGCGGTGGCGCTCGGGAACCATAGGCGATGACAATTGGCGGCTGCAACGGTCCGCTGATGGTTTAGCTTACGGTGACGCCTTGGTTGTGAACCGTGATACCGGTGAAATTACTGTATCGGAGAAGATTTTCGGGTCTCGAGCGCAGTTTACGCATTCGACGAGTTATGGTTTCAACGTCACCGCCACGGACAGTGATCCGGATGCAACCTTTTATGCAGCCAATATCGATTACAATGTCAGTGGGGATTCCGCACTTACCGGCGACCGCTCTCATGTAGCTCTCCGACTCGATGTCGACTCGACTTCGACAGGAGGTGACATCGATGACGAGCACCGTGTCTATGGCCTCATTTCCGATTTGGATGTCTTCGGGGACAGCGATGCCGCCTATTCGATCCAGGCAACTGTTTCGGCGGCCCATAGCGCGGGACAAATTACGAATTTGCGGGCAATTGTCGGGGATGCCAGGACGGATAACTCTGGGGGGAGTGTTTCCGGTCTTTATGGAGGTTACTTTTCAACGGTCGCGAACCCGTCAGGTTTGGGAACCGTTTCCACCGGGTACGGTGTTTATTCACGATTTCTAAATCAAGCTGGGACAACGCCAAATGCTCGTGGTGTCTATTCCGAAGTTGAAATAGACGGTGGGGTGATCTCAACCGCAGTGGCATATAGCGCTCATATTGATCTGGATGGCGGCTCGATCACCAACGCATATGTGCTTAATGGCGGTTATGCAACGACGTCCAATATTACCAATGCATGGGGCGTCTATGTCGCCGGCAGCACAAAAAACTACTTGGCGGGAACACTACAAGTTTCCGGTATCTACAATAACACAACGGCAAGCAGTGCCAACGTCTATGTTGATTCCGGTGGCAATCTGAAACGCTCCACATCGACTATGGCACTGAAATCGGAAGTCTCCGGTGCTGCAGCTGACAAGATGCTTGCCTTTGTTATGGCAGCACGGCCGTTCTCCTATAAATCTCTCGCCTCCGGCGATGATCCGGCTTTCATTCATTGGGGTCTTGCCGCCGAGGAACTTGCGTTGCTCGACCCGGCTTTCGTTCATTGGAAAACACACAAGACAGAAGCAAAGAAACGTCTGGTCATCAGTGAGGATGGGACGGAAGTCGAAGAGGATTACCTAGAGACGACTGCGCTGGAAAGTCCCGTCGCCGATGGTATTCAATATGAGCGTTTGACCGTTCCTCTCATCGCGGTCGCGCAGCATCATCAGCGGGCAATCGAAACACTCTCGTCTGCGGTTGGGGCAATTGTCGATCCTCTTGGCGAGGAGGTTTCGGCTACTCATATCGCAGTTGAGCGGGACCGCAGGCTCGCCGAGGGGTTCGACTTTGATTTCGGTGATGACCGAGGCGTCCACCGGATCGGCACTACGGCCCGTGACCGCAAGGGATGGGACGAGGTTTCTGCCGGGGCGCAGGCGGCCATCGCACTCGGGGTATCGGACCAGATTTTCGATATTGTAACCGACACAGGACCGGTACAGGTTACTGCTTTGGAATGGATGCAGATCCTCGCCGCCGCGACGGCGCATCGCCAGCCGATCTGGCAATCGTTCTTCGCGCTGCAGGGGCAAAGCGAATACCCTGACGACTACACAGCCGAAAGCTACTGGCTGAACTGACTTCAATATTGAAATTCGAGCTTCAGGGCGTGGGGAGAGGTCTCGCCCGCACGGGTAACTGTTGTCACTTGAAAGGACAGAAGATGAAATACATCGAACTCAAGCGCGTTGGTGTTGACGTAGTTACGCTTCAAGACGATCTGAAGGCAGGACGGATTACCGGCGAAGAGGCTTCCCAGATGACCCGTGAATTGGGAGTTCACCTGGACTATGCTGATGTAGTCGAAAACGTTGCGAAGGTATCGCCGCAGGGAGGAATGGATCTGGCGCAGATGCGCCGGCACATGCGCATTCTCGACCAGCTCGAGGCAGCCGATGGTGTCCTAGTGCTGGAAGACAACGACCATGTGCTGCTCTCCAAGCTGGTCAAGGAACATCGTTGGGGCGTTGTCGATAAGAACGTTGTCACGTTCTGCGATGACGTCATGAAAGCTCCTTCAGAAAATCCGGAACTACTCGCAGTGGCGGCTGAATAAGCGCCAGGGAGTTCCCGAATAACAGACCCGCCCATGTGGCGGGTTTTTTCATGCTCAAATTCAGGAGGGTGGAATGAGCAGATTGACGTTTAACGAGTGGCTGCAAACCAGACTGAACGTCCACGGTGCCAAGCTGGATGTTGACGGCGACATTGGTCGCAGAACGACCAATGCTCTGAAAAGCTTTCAAAGGGAAAGGGGACTAAAGGCTAACGGGGTGGCTGACAGTCGGACAGTTGAGCAGTTGCGATTTGCCCCGGCTGCGTCTTCTGACCGTGTGAGCGTGGCGGATCAGCCTAAGCAGACCATGCCGCCCTGGCTTGCTGAAATGAACCGGCGCATGGGTCTGCATGAGGTCCGCAATAACTCCGCTTTGTCGCGTTGGCTGCGGGCGGGCAAGTTTCTCGGAAATCCGGCGAAGCTGCCCTGGTGCGGTGATGCTGTTGAAACCTGCATTGTGAAAACGCTTCCCGACGAGGCAGTTCCTGCAAATCCGTTCTGGGCGCAAGCCTGGAAAACTTTTGGTGTCGATGTCCGCGATCCTATCGTCGGTGCTATCGGCGTGATCCGTTGGAGCTCACGGGCCGGTCATGTCGGCATTGTTGTCGGCTACGACAAAAGACGGCAGCGCGTCTATCTGATGGGCGGCAATCAGCAGAATGCTGTCACGATTTCAAGTTTCCCGCTCGCCAAGTTTATCGCGTTCCGTTGGCCGGAGACTTTTCCCGTCAAACATTTCCCGGCGCTTCGTGCGGACAACGTTGCGCAGGCAGGTTTCGGCGCGACGCGCTGAACAAAGTTCCGGCCGGACGGCCCGGACGTTTCGAAAGCCGTCTTTCCTCTTCCTCCCAAAACTGGAGATCACTATGAAACTCTTCGCATTAGCGGCGGGCGCTTTGGCCTGCCTGACCATGGCGCTTTTTGCCTCGGCTCCAGCTGTTGCCGCACCTGCCATTGATACTCTGATCGACCTTTCGCCTGTCCTCGATCTGGTTATGCCTCTCGTGGTGCCTGTCGTGGTTGGTATTGGCGGATTTGTGCTCACCAAAGTGATGCGGCTCATCGGCCTGGAGTTGGATGCCAAGCACCGCATGGCCGTCGACCAGGCCCTTGAACGGGCGATTGGCTATGGTGCTTCGAAAGTAGGTGAGCGGTTCGATATCAATCCGCAGATCGACGTCAAAAACGAACTGGTCGCCATTGCTGCGCAATACGCGATGGAGCACATTCCCGGTGCCCTGAAACATTTCGGGATCACTCAAGACAAGCTCGTCGTCATGATTGAGGCGCGGCTCAACGTCGACCTGAACGGCGATGGTCTTGTCGGCGATCCGGAAACGTCTCCGGCGTAATCATGGAAGCATTGCTGTCGATGCTTGGAGGGGTCCTGGTAGAGTTTCTGCTAGGGCTTCTCAAAGACCTGCGCCATGAGCGCCTGATGCGACGTGATGAGCGCAGTCAAATTTCCCTCGAATTCAATAGGACTGTGAATGATGCTGAAAACCGGGTTTCTCGGCTTTCTGATCGTGAGCTTCGTGACCGGTTGCGCCTCGCTGGAAAGGCTCGAGCCCGTCCCGGAGCCGGATCCAGAAACCGATCTTTGCGCCTTCCTGAAAAAGTTCCAATGGACGGAAGATGACGCGGACCATGTTTCGCCGGAACTGGCGCAATCGTTGGGGCTGGTTCTGGAAACCGAGGCAGTTGCGAAGTGTGACGACGAAGGGGGCGGATATTGAGCGGGCAGGCTGACATATTTGCTGCGATATCCGCGCAGCTGCAGGAGATCCGGCAAAATCAGACAAGGGATCAGGACAACGCGTCAGAAAGCCGGAGACGTGTTCATGAACGGCTGGATGAACAGACAAAGGCCCTGCATGCGTTGGAGCTTCAGATAGCTGCGTTGGCTCAACGGCAGGACACGATGGAGGAGGCCTTCGCGGCAGCTTCTCCCACGCTATCGGAATTCACAAGAACCAAGCTCAGGATTGCCGGTGCAGGCATGCTTGGCGCGGCGCTCTGGAAGGTCGGCGCTGGCCTGCTGGCGGCGGCGTATGGCGTTTACGCCTGGCGCGCGGAAATCTGGGCCGTGCTCACAAAGCTTATGGCTCGATAACTCTTTCAGGAGAATACAATGACAACTCAAGGTTCGGTCGCGATCAGCGACCAGGAGTGGACGGAAATTGCAACGGCTTCTGCCAATGTCACCGCTGCTACGCAAAGCACAGGCAGCTTTTATGCGATTGCCGCGACTGCGCAACCCGCCGCTGACACCAACGTTGAAAATGCGTTCTTCGGTGATGCCGGTAATAGTGTCAGCTTCTTCGGTATCTCCGATGTGAATGTTTATGCTCGTGCAAAGAAGGACACCATCACGCTTTCGGTTTGTGCGTCATGAGCGGCATTTGTTTTGGAGGACTGCGGGTTGGCTCGGCGCGTATATCCTTGCCGGTCGTTTTCGGCGAGCCGAGTCTGGCCTGGCTTCCAGAAGCTTTGAGCAGTATAAGCCCTGCGGCTGTATTCTCGGCTACCGCAAACCGCTACGCAGTGCAGAGCGGCTCTGCGCTTCAACCTGCCTCTGTCGCCAATTTCTTCCAGAACTATTCCTGTTCCACCAAGACCTGGCCAATTGGCTCCGACGGCCTGCCTTATGAGGTTGGTGTCGATACACCGGCCTATACCTATCTCACGGGCCGCAGGGGCTTGATGATCGATCCGGGTGGAACGCGGCGGAACGACAGCAGGCCGCAGACTG
>NZ_JAILWL010000123.1 GCF_025698965.1 Roseibium sp. | reverse complement strand
GAGTAATTTGCGCACAAGGAAGTGCTAAACAGTCCTATTTGGTAACACAATCCAGATAACAATTTATAGTAAGTAGTTTATACCAATAAAAAATCACAAGACATAAATCAATGTGTTAGCGACTCAACTAAAAGACGAAGATCAGATTCAAACCATCAAAACGCCGCCGAATTCTCTATGTTGACATCAAATTAATACACTGGAAATTCTTTCAATAATTACAATATTACTTAAGCCGGCGCGAAATCATTGTTTTTGCTAAACAATGACCAAAATCAAACCTGATATTCGGGAATATTCCAGATGTGTAATATTCCAGATATTCGCAACATCTCCGCTTTAGGAACATTGTAACCTAAATTTTATTGAAATTTTCTTCAAGATCAAACGATTTTGTGAACTGGATTATTTCAGATCAACATTTCGAGAACAGACAAATATATCCATTTGCTTAGCGAAAACTTACAGGGTTCTTGCTTTGAAATGGTGCCTCTTTTCTGCCAGTGTCTACTTATTTATGACAATGCTACAGTTTGGAGTGTGATTTCAAAGTCTTGGCATTAAGTTGTCTTTTGAGCACAAACACCAACACCACCAAAGTGAATTCGATCGCTCAACCGCTTGTGTGTTAACTTCACGGCAGGAAAAACATTTCAAGCGGGCAAACAGATAAATGCAAATAGAGGAAGTAGTCTTTCCACCCGCCAAAACCGAATGGCAGGACGTGTTCAATACCGATCCGCACGCGACGCCATTTCAATCCCCGCAATGGATGGCGGCAATAGAACAAACCGGACGGTTTACCGACGCAAGCCGCCTTTACAGGACGACGGGTGGTCGGATTTTAGTGCCGCTCGCAGTGCAGACTTCTGTATTCGGAAAGCAAAGTGCATCATCCATGCCTCATGGCTTTGGTGCCGGTGGCTGTATTTCAGATTATCCTCTCACACGCAAAGACGTCGATGTGATCTTGGAAGACATACATGCACTAAACGTGAATACGCTTTCTATACGGCCCAACCCCACGCAGATTGAACAATGGCCCGAAAACAAGAACGGCTGGCGCGTAGCATCCCGCATCTCTCATGTGATCGACCTTGCCGGCGGGTATGAGCACGTTTGGACCGAATGCTTTCGAAGCACAAAGCGGAACCGAATAAGAAAAGCAAAGAAGTTTGGACTGAAACTCCAAAAGGGAAACAGTCCGGACCTCGTTGACACCTATTATTCGCTATATCTGCGCTGGTCTGAAGTCAGGGCAAAGAAGCGGAAACTGCCCCCGCAACTCGTCAGATGGCTAGCGTTGCGGCGAGAGCCACGGTGGAAATTTGACAATGTGGCAAGGACGATGGGCCAAGCGTTGCAAGTCTATGTCGCTTCGGTAAACGACACGCCCGTGGCCGGAGCTGTCTTTCTTCAGATGGGAAAGTCAGCGGTCTACTGGCGTGGTGCAAGCGACCCGGACCTGCTTCGCAAATATCCGGGAAATGACCTCGTACAAAATGAGATGATACAGGATGCCTGCCTCGCAGGATGTCTGACATATCACATGGGAGAATCGGGAGGTGTTGAATCCCTGATGCGTTTCAAAAGTGATTTTGGCGCTCTGGCAATACCCTATGCAGAACTCCACCGAACAGATTAGCCAGCACCTCAAACCAGGTCAAATCCTCATAAAACAGACCACACTGGCGTGTTCGTGGAACTAGCATGAGAGACAGGAATGAGTGCCAGGTCTTGCTTTGCCTCCTGCACCGAAAACCGGAAATCGTCTTAACGTTTCATTCGCCTTCTACTCCCGCGGCGCGGAGGAAAATATTCCGTTTTCGGAGATTTTCCCCTCACCCAGGCTTTCAAGGAACCGGGAGAGCAAGTTGAAACTATTTCAGAAAACTATTCTTACCAACAGTCCCTGCAGGAGCATGAAAAAGATAAGATAAGATTTTAATTATTAACATAAATATTAAAAAATTTGCCAAGTTATACTTATGTCATGATTTGCGCATACTCATCGCATAGCTGTAATCTGTCGATGGTGGGAAAATATGAGGGGTCATATTTTTATGAACGACCAGATTGATCCGTCAGTCTTGGAAAAGTGGTTTACTTTGGTTGGTCGATGGCAGGACGTGGAAGCCGATCTTCAACAGGCCCTGGACCAACTCGGCCCGGATGATCCGGAACGCAACGTCCTGTCAGCAAACGCGAAATCAGAATTTGCTGAAATCAAGCAGGAAATGGATGCCCTGATCGCAAGCGCCAAGCCAAACAGACAGTCCAGTTTTCAGACCTTCGTCGCCGGAAGCATCGATATCAGCAAGAGCAAACTCTGAAGTTTCGCATTCTCTTCTCGTGGGCGATGTCGGATTCGACCGCGCCTCACATTGAAATGATTGAGAAGATTACAATCGCTATGACAAGAATGTTGATGGAGTAGAAGATCAACAACGCTCCTGAAAGCACCGAGCCGACAGGTTTACCAAACCATCTTGCACCAGCACCGGTACATTCCCTCAAAACAATAAGCACCATGGCAATGATGGCAAGTGCCGGTCCGATACTAGCATTGCGTTGAAAAAAGTGCGGCTCCGGCAACCTGTCGACCAAAGCCACTTCGACCTCAGCTCTCCTCGCTGAGGTAAGGTCGTTTGACAGAGAGACGTCCACCTTGTTGAAGAGACCGGTTTTTTCGAGAACTTGTCGTAACTCGTCTACTTTTGTTTCCGAATAAGGCGCCCCTTCCCTCAGAGTTGACAACGCAATTGGCTTGACCAGATCTGAATGCCTTGTCCCCTCTATTTGCACTTCTCCGACCTGAACCGGCTTCCCAGGAACCAGGGTGAAGGTTACTCCAGCTGTTCGTGTTACTGGTTCAGTCGTCACATCGACACGAACAACTTGTCCATCAGCGTAGGAAGCATCTCTTAGCTGCCAGATCAAACCGGCCTCTATCTGTTTTAGAACCTCACCTGTCGCGACCCGACCAGCAAAGGGTGCCACAACAGCGTCAAACGCAAGCAGTGCTTCTTCCGGCAACGCGCCTGGAAGACCGGTCACCTTGATCCACCCAACCCGATAGAGCTGCCCCGGCTCCGGACGCAGGAGTACGGGAGCGTCGGTCCCGGGGTCTCCGAACATGGTGACAGCCGAACGCAAATATCCTCTGAACCTCAGTAACCGCTCCAGTTTTTGCGCTTGAGCTTCAATGAGAGATGTCCGTTTCCCAGGCGTCACATCCGGAAGCTCCAGAACCATCGGCAAGACGAATGCCTGTGTCAGGGCCTGTCTAAGCTCCGGGTCCTTGACCCGCTCCAGGCTGACTTCAGTCGTGGCATGCGCTTTGCCTGCCTGCGAGACAAAGCTCAAAATGGCAAAGGACAGGATAGCCATGCGTATTGCGAACATGACTGGAGATCCGTGAATACGGCAAGTGTTTTCATCTCTTGCTCTTCGAAACGCGGGGAACAAAATCAGCCCCTCTCGATATCAACCCGGAAGTGATCTTAAAATAAACCAACATTTCACATTGATAAAGGTGCCTAATAAATGTGTTTACCCCCTAATATACTTATCTATTTAAGCATTTAACTGGTTTGCTATATTTATATTTTATTTATGAAGAGCAAAGGTATGCTGAACAAACACATACAGCCCATTTCAAATAAAATCGCTTCCCAAGCCTCTGCTTCCGCTTGGGATGAGATATATGCTTTTGATCCTCTTGCGATGCCTTCGCAATCAAGAGTATGGGCCGAAACAATTGTTCAAGGGTCGGGCAGCCGGGATGCCAGCCGACACTATATGTTCTTCGACGGCCAGGAAATCATACTTCCTCTCTTCAGACGAAACGTCGTCCCATTTGCCTTGTCTCTGCTGCGCTCGCCTCCGGCGAATTGGGGTTTCGGCGGAGCATTGACGACCGCCCCGCTGACCGAAAAGCATGCCGAAGCCGTCCTCGAAGAATGTGCGGAAACCTCCGCTGGCGCCGTCTCGATTCGCCCAAATCCATTGCACGCCGCCCCATGGCTGAAGGCTGCAGCGACCAGAGGCTGGACCAGCGTTCCGAAACTGTCACATATCCTCAGTCTCGAAGGTGGGTTCGAGACCGTCCGGACTTCTCGTTTTTCCGGCAACACGCGAAGCAAGATCCGACGAGCGGAAAAGCAGGGTGTCTCTGTGGAGATCGGCAACACCGAAACACTGCTGGCCGGTTTCGATAGTCTCTTTCGACGATCAATTGACAGGTGGGCGCGCAGACAAAAAGAATTCGCGTGGCTGGCACAATTCCGTGGGCGTTTACGGGACTCTTCCAGAAAGTTTCGTGCAATGGCCAAACACGCCGGCGAAGTATTTCAGGTCGCCATTGCCAGTCAGAACGGCAGGCCGATCGCCGGGTCAATTGTGCTTTTGGACCGAAACGCTCACTACACGCGCGGCGCAATGGACGACCGACTGATAGGCCGCACTTACGCAAACTATCTGCTTCATGCCAAAATTATCGAGCTCGCCTGCGATCGAAACTGCGGACACTACCACATGGGTGAAACAGGCTCTTCCAGCTCGCTTGCCCAATTCAAGGGCCATTTCGGTGCGCTTGCAGTGCCCTACGCCGAACTCTGGTATGAACGCCTCCCGATAATGTCAGCCGACCGCACGATGCGCTCAGGCATCAAGCGCCTGATCGGTTTTTCAGATGTGTAGCGGCCGACATCTCGCGCTTGCAGGCGTCTTCCTTGGGCTGACGGCAATCAGCCGGATGGCATGCGCAGACGATACGGTGTCTGTTCCAATAGGTCCGGAAGGAACTTTCGATCTTGTTTTCGCGGACGACTTCAAGATGCCGGACCTTGCCTTGAACCGATGGACGACCTGTTATTGGTGGGACAACAATGGCTGCACCAACCTCGGCAACGAGGAACTGCAATGGTACATGCCGCAAAATGTTCGCGTTGAAGACGGCCACTTGGTCCTGACTGCCAGGCCCGAGAGTGTCATTGGACATGAAGGGCGCACTTTTCCCTATACATCCGGCATGGTCACAAGCGGTCGCTATTACGAGGAAGAGCTCCCGGACACGCGATTTTCGACGATCTACGGCTTTTTTGAAATGCGGGCAAAGATCCCCTCCGGGCAAGGTCTTTGGCCTGCCTTCTGGCTCCTGCCGGACAATCATACGTCAAAACCCGAAATCGATATCATGGAGGTTTTGGGTCATCGACCGAACGTGCTTGAACTGCATTACCACTACAAGAACAGTGCGGGTGAAAAACGCAGCAAAGGATACGAGACCGAGACTGACGATCTCAGCAAAGACTGGCATGTCTACGGCGTTGAATGGTCTGCTGAGGCTATCACCTGGTATCTTGACGGTGAAGAAGTCTGGCGCTTCGAGGACGAGGAGCTGATCTCCAACGTTCCGATGTATCTGATCATCAACCTTGCAGTGGGTGGTAACTGGCCAGGAGACCCGGATGAAACCACCAGGTTTCCCGCAGAACTGAAGGTCGACTATGTAAGAGTTTGGCAAAGGTCGTCCCAATGACCGATCTGCCGTCTTCCCTGCCAGCTGCAACACATCCTGCGACAAGCGACACTCTTCAACCCATTCGCCAAATCAAAAATGCGCTGAAAACCGCTCCACTCCTCGTCAATGGATACGCGATGATCGCCAGCACGGGCCTGACTTCCCTGATTGGTCTCGTCTTCTGGATGGCTGCAACACATCTGTATGACCAGGAGCAGGTTGGTCTCGGAGCTGCCCTTATCGCAGCCATGTCGGCCATCAGTTATTTCGGGCAACTGAATCTGAGCACCGTTCTCAACCGGTTCTTGCCGACAGCGGGCCAGCAGGCCGCACCACTGATCTTCAAGGCTTATCTTGCCGCGGGTCTGTTGTCCGGCACGCTCGCACTCTGCTTTGCGCTGACAATCGGCACGTTTTCCGCCCCGTTGAGAATCCTGACCGACGATCCCGTCATGACAGCGATCTTCGTGTTCGCGACCGTGATCTGGACTGTCTTTGCGTTGCAGGACGCAGCTTTGTCGGGCTTGCGCCTTTCAGTCATCATTCCGTTTGAGAACACGGTTTATGCTATCCTGAAAATTGCGTTTCTCGTTGGCTTCGCCTTTCTGATGACAACTCCGGCAAACGGAATTTATCTCGGCTGGACACTCGCCCTTGTACCGGTCGTCTTCGTCGTTAACGTTCTGATTTTTCGGCACCTGGCCCTGAGAAAGGCTGCTGGAACCGCCGATCCCGTTGACCTGAAAGCCGTTTATGGCTTTCTGACCTGGGACTATGCCGGCAGCATATTTCTGACGGCCGCCTTCGGTCTTGCACCGTTGATGATTTCTTCTATCGCAGGTGTCGAGGCAAATGCCCCTTATCACGTTGCCTGGACGTTTGCCTATTCTGTCTACCTGATCGGCCGCTCAATGAGCATTTCTCTCCTGGCAGAAAGCGCAGCATTCCCTGAACGCATTGCTCGTCTCACGGCAGACACGTTCTGCCACACCATGTTGATGGTCGCAGGCGCGGTGACGACGCTTTGGATCGCGGCACCCTATTTGCTGGAACTTTTCGGAGCCGTTTATGTCGCACAAAGCACGTCTATCTTGAGAGTTCTCGTTCTCGCCTGCCTGCCCTGGGCAGCGACGACCACTGTCGTCGCCGCCCTGCGCGCACGCGGGCAAACAAGATCCGTTGCGGCGCTGCAGCTCGCAACGCTCATTATCTTCACCGCTGCGAGTGCCTGGTTGCTCCACCGGACTGGAGCGCTCGGCGTTGCTTTCGGCTGGTTGATTGCACATTCCCTGGTTTTGACCGGGTATCTCGTCTTTTATCTAACACGCCCGCACTCCGTTTCCGCAAAAGACCTTGCCCTGTTGCTGGCGACATCCCTAGCAAACATTGCCCGCAACATTGTTCGCCGATTCTCCAATTCCGCGAAGGCAACGCAGGGAAAATTGCCGGACCTGAAAAAGTCGATCGGCAGATTTGATCCGGAAAATCACCAAGTGCTGCGAACACCGAAATCCGCAAGTGACTGCACCACCTTGCTTCTCACCGGAAAGTCCGGCGCTCTTGCCTCCAACGAGAAAACCGATCTGGTTACAGCTGTCGTAAAATACGCCGTTACCCCGTCGGGGATCGCTGCGTTGCAGAGAAACGCGCGAGTACTCAAGGATCTTCATTCCGATCATCGCATTCGGGATTTCACGAATTGGTTCCCTAAAATTCTTGGAGAAGAGAGATCCGCAAGCGAATTCACGACGGTGGAAACAGGTATTCCAGGCGAAGATGGTAGAACCTATTTCTCCAACCCTTCCGACTGCAGCGCGGCGATTGAAAGCACTGTCTCAATTGTTTCCGGACTGCATGAGAGCACTGCACAGCCTTCGCGCCTGGGGCAATCCTGGGCAGCACAGTGGATTGACGAGCCTATAGAGATCGTTGCAGCAGCGACCCGCAATTACTGGGGATCCGAAAATCGTGCGGCGGCTCTCGAATGCGTTCGGGAAGATCTCAGACGTCTGCTCCTCGGCCGGAAAATGCCTCTTGGCTGGTGCCACGGAGATCTCAGCCCGGGAAACATTTTGCTTGAGCGCACACAGGGAAATTCAGGTGCCGTCAAATTTTCAGGCCTCATTGACTGGGACAATTCCCGAAGGGATGCACCACTTGCCCTGGATCTTTATCACCTGGCGCTGACGACACGAATGCAAATGAGAGATGAAGAACTCGGCCTGGTCGTTCGCACCTGCATTGACGCGAATTGTTTCAGCCTTGAAGATATAACCGGCTTCAACCAGGCCGTCTTTCGGATTCCGTCAGCCATCAGCAAGGACGAGGATCTAGGACGAGCCATGCTGCTGCTGGCCTGGCTGCATCACGTCAGCTCCAATCTGATCAAATCCGAGCGGTACATGCGCAACTGGTTGTGGACACGCTCCAATGTGGATCGGGTGCTGGATGCGATCACGGCGCAGACAGGTTGAGGTCTCAGATGAGAAACGAGCCCTTCACATCACCTCTTCTCGGCAAACACGGACTGGCGTTGCGTGACCTGAATTCCGGACAGAAAGGTGTCAGGCTCGTCAGCAAGTCCAGAATAGCAACATCCACGCAAGGCAGACATGGACTGTTTGATGCCAGCCGTGCGACCGACCTGATTTCTTTGGTCTGCGCAGCCCTTTCCGTTCTTCTCTGGCTGATAAGCCTCCCGCAAATGGATCCGGATCAGCTCAACAATTTCGGGCTTGTTTCCATTCTGCCGGCATCCTTCTGGGCAGGCATCTGCTTCGCAACACTTGGTTTTGTTCTCAGCCTGGATGCGTCTTGCCGATGGCCGGCTCTGCGTCCGGCATTCGTGATCCTTCTGATCCTTCTTCTCCATGCAACGCCGCCAGTTGTCTACGAAACGCTCAGGTACTCCTGGGCCTGGAAACACATCGGCATCGTCGATTACATTCAGCGGCATGGCGAGGTTGATCGCGAGGCCCCCTTCCTCGCCGCCTACCACAATTGGCCGTTCTTTTTCTGGTCTTCCGCAAAAGTCGCCGGTTTCCTTGGCCTCGATGCCCTCCAGATTGCAAATCTGGCCCGCTTCTTTCCCATCCTGTCCAACCTTTGCTATGCGGCGTTGCTGGTCGTTATCTTTCGGCGTTTCACCGAGGACTTTCGTCTTGTCTGGGCCGGTGTCTGGATGTTCTTGTGCGCAAACTGGGTAGGTCAGGACTACTATTCGCCCCAGGCCTTTGCCTATGGTCTCTACCTGATGGTTCTCGCCATTTGCCTTGGTCCGCTGATGCCAGTCAGAAGAAAAGAACCTGCACACTCCGGCATCCGGCTTAAAGAATTTCGGAGCCTTTTGTCACGTGGTCACCCGAGACAACCCGTTGTCAGCCAAACGATCCGGATTGTCCTCGTGGTTGCAGCCTGTGTCGCCATCTGGATTATGGTGGCCTCACATCAGTTGACGCCCCTGGTCCTGATAGTCTCCCTTGTGGCTTTGTCGCTGCTTTGCGGTCTCAGCCTGGGATTTGCAGCCCTTGCCGCACTTGCGGTTGTCTCCTGGGTCATCTACCCGGCCGCTCCCTTCACGGCTGTCGTTCTTCCCGAAGAAGTGGCCGGAATGATGCGGACATTCAACGGGATCACCGAGAAATTTATTGATACCTCCTCGGTCGACCCCGAAGTAGCGATCGTTGCCTGGGCAGGCAGGTTCCTGACACTTGGTATTGCACTCCTTGCCGGCTGTGGCTGGCTGAGGCGGATCTGGCACGGTGGGCGTGATGGCGTTGCCTCGGCGCTCGCGGCAGCCCCCTTGTCAATCCTCATCGTCACGTCTTATGGCGGCGAAGCAGTGTTTCGGATTTTTCTCTTCTGTGTCCCGTTCCTGTCGTTCTTTGCCGCCGCCCTGTTCTTCCCGACCAACACATCGGGTCGCGGCTCTGGTGTCCGTCTTTTGTTTGGAACGCTGACACTTTTGATGATTGTCGGTTTTTACTTCGGCAACAACGGCAAGGATCGCCAATATCGGTTCTCGCCGGAAGAAGTGATTGCTTCAAACTGGCTCTATGAGCGGGCACCAGCCGGCACCCTTCTTGTCGAAGGGGCCCGAAATTACCCGTCGCAATTCCGGAATTACGAGAATTTCACCTATGTGCCGATTGCCCGGGAAGGCCCGGAGGCACGCGGCGAAATCCTCGCCGATCCAGCCAATGTGTTAAGTCGTTGGTTTGGAAACGAACGCTGGAACGACGGTTTCGTCATCATCACTCGCAGCCAGAAGGCCCATGTCGAAGCACTCGGGATCATGCCCAAAGGTGCCTTGGACATGATCGAAATGGAACTGTTGGCTTCGCCTGAGTTTCAGCTCGTTTTCGCCAACAGGGACGCACGGATATTTACGGCAAGCAGGTTCCTGCAGGCAGGACCTTCCAACTGACTGCACAGCGTTTGAAGTTCCTGCGACCTTCAGCGGGCACCATGGGCCATCACCTCAGGCGATAGTTTTTCAAATGCCCCGTACAGGGGTCGTTCTTCAGATGGGACCAGATTTTCTGGACAAGCGGTGATGTCGAATCCCGTTTCTTGTAGACCCAGATTTCCAGATCCGTGTCGTAGCGGCCGTCACCAGCCAGGGCAAATCTTCCCGAGCGGACGTCTTCGTAGGCACTGCAAGCGGGCAACCACAACATTTTCTGTTCCATGATGGCAAGACGTTTCATGAATTCGCATGTACCGCTCTGGGAGGTGCAGACAAAATTCGGATCCTGCGCAGTCATTCCGGAAAAAATCAGGTCCTCAACCTTCGAAAAGTACCCGGTCTGTCCATAGCCGATATACTCCAGTCCGCCGCGCGGCGGATTGCCGACATCAAAGGCCGGGCGCCCAGCTTCATCGAGTGCAGTACAAAGATGCATAGCATCTTCGCCTAACTTGATGGAATCGAACTCGTGGTGCTCAAAGAATGCTGGCACCTGTGGCTTATAATAGAGCAACACCAGGTCCATTTTCCGGTCCGCAAGCATTTCGACCATTTCGTAAAAGTCATAAGTGTCTATCGACACCGAAAAGTTGCCGCAGGCTTCCTTGACCTGCCTCAGCCATTCGGGAACAAAACTGAGCGCAAGTGTTGTTGCGGCAGCCAGGCGGATGTCCGGTGTCGTATTGGAACTGCGCCTTTGGAATTCAACCCGGTTGAGTTCAAGTTCCCTAAGGACATTTTGCGCAGTATCGTGAAAGAGTTCGCCCTCAGGCGTCAGTGAAACCGGATAGCTGCTGCGGTCGAATAACTCCGTCCCAAGCCAGTTCTCAAGTGCCTTGATACGTCGGCTGAACGCCGATTGCGTAATGTTCCGCTCTGCTGCGGCCTGAGAAAAGTTGCCCCTTTTGCTCAGCACCAGAAAATCTGTCAGCCAATTGGTATCCACGAAGCAGCCACCTGTTCAAATGCCGAAAATATGTGCATCGCAAAAAACTATGCAAAGTTTGCATAACAAGCCTGTTGGTCGAATTCAACCAGTCGATATAAGCTTGATCGGTCATTTGTATGCAGGAACCTTGCTCGGCAAATGAAGCAAGGCTGCAGGCATGTTCACCGGTGTGAGCCGGTGCTTTGTAATCCGAATTGTTCCAAGAGGGGAGCTAATCGTGAAACACCTATCAACTCTCAAGAGCATGTCGCTCGCGGCTATTCTTGCGACCTCTGTCACATTTCCTGTGCTTGCGGAAACGCCCAAGGATACGTTCGTTATCGCCCGCAACACTGCGGACGCTATCACGCTCGATCCGGCGGAGACTTTCGAATTCACAGGTGGCCGCATCGTCGCCAACCTGTATGAACGCCTGTTCCTGTTCGAGCCGGACAATCTGACTGAACTTGTTGGCGGAATTGCCGAATCCTATGAGTTTTCCGACGATGGAAAAAAGATCACGGTGAAGCTGCGTCCGGGTCTCACCTTCCATTCCGGGAACCCGGTAACCGCGCAGGATGTTGCCTATTCACTTGGGCGCGCGGTCAAGCTGGACAAGACACCGGCCTTCATCATCAAGCAGATCGGCTGGACCGCGGACAATGTCGATGAAGCTGTGGTTGCCGTGGATGACAACACAGTCGAGATCAACATTCTCGCGGACATGTCTCCTGCCCTGGTATTGAACCTCCTGTCTTCCGGCGTCGCCTCCATCGTTGACATGAAAGAAGTCCAGGCACACGAAGTCGACGGCGATATGGGCTATGGCTGGCTCAAGGATCATTCGGCTGGCTCTGGCCCTTATAAACTGAAGACATGGAAGGCGAACGAGCTGTTCATGCTTGAGGCTTTCGACGACTACCGTCACGGTGCTCCCGAGATGAAACGGGTCGTCATCCGGCACGTGGCTGAACCGTCCGCACAGCGCTTGCTCCTGGAAAAGGGCGATGTTGATGCCGCAATGGAATTGACCGCCGACCAGCTTAAGGGCCTAGCAGGCAATCAGGATGTCTCCGCACAGCAATATCCGAAAGGATATTTGATGTATCTGGCGACCAACATGGAACATCCCGTCCTGTCCAAGCCTGAAGTACGCGAGGCTCTCAACTATATCGTCGACTATGATGGCATGGTTGGATCGATCCTCGATGGTCAGTACAAGGTTCACCAGAATTTCTGGCCTTCAGGCATGTGGGCTGCGGCAACGGATACGCCATACAGCTACAATCTGGAGAAGGCCAAGGCACTGATAGCAGATGCCGGGATTGAGCCCGGAACGAAGATCACGATCGACACCCTGAACAAATCGCCGTTCAAGGAAGTGGCTCAGAGCGTTCAGGCCAGCCTGAAGGAAGTCGGCATCGATTCCGAGATCATTCTTTCCGATGGCAAGACCTTGTGGCCGAAATATCGGGCCCGCAAACACGAGCTGATTGTTGCGCGCTGGGGCCCGGATTATTCCGATCCGCATTCAAACGCCGATGCGTTTGCCCACAACCCGGATAACCGTCTCGAAGCCAAGCTGACCGGTAAACTGACCTGGCGCAACGCTTGGCCGGCAGAAGGTCTTACCGAGCTGACCAATCAGGCCGCAGCGGAATCGGATCCGGAGAAGCGCGCGGAAATTTACGCCGATCTCCAGAAAAAGGTGCAAGAGGATTCTCCCTTCACCATTATGTTCCAGGCAATCGGCACATTCGGTCAACGGTCGAACATCGATGGTTTCGTCAATGGCGTGACCTCTGATCAGGCCTACTACCGCACTGTTACCAAAAACTAGTTTCAGTGGACCGTTCATCTTCACCTGACGGTGGAGACGAACGGTCCCTGGCATTTGCACTTGACCGCACACCCGCCATAATCCGGGCTGGCGTGCGGTTTTGTGTGGCTGGTTTTTGTTATCCGAAAACCGTTCAGCGGGTTCGAAATGCGGGAAGACCTGAATGACTGACAATTCCACAGTGCAAAGCACGACGGTGGATTTCCAACCCTATGTGAATGTTGCCAGAAAGATCGGTGGGGGCATCGTCATGCTCCTGCTCACATTCATTGGCCTGACGGCGATCACTTTCATCATCGGTCGCATCATGCCGAACGACCCGGTGGTTGCCATTGTCGGAGATCGCGCTTCCAAGGAAGTATACGAGGCAATGTATCTCCAACTCGGCCTCGACAAGCCGATCTGGCAGCAATACCTGATTTTCCTGAACAGCATTCTGCACGGCGATTTTGGCAACTCGGTCATGACAACCAGGCCGGTGATCGAGGACATCAAGCGCTTCTTTCCCGCCACGCTTGAACTTGCGACCATCGCCACGATCGTCGGCATTATCATCGGCATTCCGGCCGGCGTTCTTGCCGCCGTGCGCCAGGGCAAGCTTATCGACCACATCGTACGCGTTGTCGGTCTGCTCGGCCATTCCATCCCGGTCTTCTGGCTGGGCATGGTCGCATTGCTGATCTTCTACGCGAAGCTGGACTGGGTCGCAGGCCCCGGACGGCTCGATTTTTTCTATGACGGCCTCGTAGAACCGATCACCGGCGTCATTTTGATCGATTCCGCAATCGAGGGAGAGTGGGATGTCTTCTGGAACGCGGTTTCGCACATCATTCTGCCCGCATCGATGCTGGCGATCTATTCTCTGGCTTATATCGCCCGTATGACCCGGTCCTTCATGCTGGACCAGCTGAACCAGGAATACGTTCTGACCGCCCGGGTCAAGGGGCTTAACGAGGGCGCCGTCATCTGGCACCACGCTTTCCGCAACGTGCTTGTGCAGCTGATAACGATCATCGGACTTACCTATGCCAGTCTGCTGGAAGGCTCCGTGCTGACCGAAACCGTATTCGCCTGGCCCGGTATCGGCCAGTACATCACAAATTCCCTTTTCAACGCGGATATGAACGCGGTCATCGGCGGAACGCTGGTCGTGGGCCTGTCGTTCGTGTTCATCAACATGCTGTCCGACATTCTCTATCGAATTGTCGATCCGAGGGCCAAATGATGTCAGACACAGCACACAAGCAA
>NZ_JAILWL010000122.1 GCF_025698965.1 Roseibium sp. | reverse complement strand
CTGACAATCGGCGGTGCATTCGGTAGCTGCTGCCCGCGTGTTACCGCTGAGGTCGTGGTTGGTAAAAAGTTCGGAACCGAGACTGAGCAGAACCGGGAAGTAATGGTTCATATTGCTGGCAATTCCATCATCCTCACTGAACGCCGCCGTCCGTTTCACAATTTGAATGACTTCGAGCGATTTGGTATCGCGGTGGAGGAAACCGCTTTTCTTATTGTGAAATCCGGTTACCTGTCCCCTGAACTTGCTCCATTGGCCAATCCTGCGCGCATGGCACTTACAGATGGCGCAGTCAATCAGGGCATTTCTTCTTTGAAAAACGACTGCAGACCGGATCCTTCATACCCGTTTCAGCTTGATTTTAATTGGTCTCCGAAGGCAAGAATTTCAGGTCGCGCGGCGATGAAGGGCACACAACCCGACTAAAACACGAGCCCTTGCGTTAGGTCTGCAATCAAAATCAATCTGCAAACAAATGCCTCTGGAAGCCCTACGTCGTTATCTGTTCCAATTACGGAACATGAGCCGTAATCACGCGCAATTTCCAAAACCAACTTTGCTGGCAATGTAAAAACACGGCATGCGCCCAATATTTGGACTTATTTAATTAAGTATTCGAATTTAAGCAGTGGCAGCAGCGTCTTGAAAAATTGCCGAGTGTTCTCTGTCGTTTAGGCCTAAATAACCGCCCACAAACCGCCATAATTCAGGGAGTATTGTAATTTTTATCAGGGTTGAGTGTGGTGCTGGCGATTGTTTTCATTTGCTGGATAGGCGATTTTTAAAAGAACAAAATACGAAACCTCGCGTTTGTCGGTCGTAATGTGGAACGCATTGACCGGCGCAAAGGTTCGACGTTATGGAATTTGGCCGAAACGCATTGAGCTGCAAAAGGCGCTGCGTTTCCGGAAACATTAAACAAATCAGCACGTAAACTCCATCGATTGCCTCACACACAAAAACAGTGCTCCGTCGACGAGATGTCGGCGGAGCTCATTTTTGAAATCAGTTTTTACACGAAATGACGAGGCACCTTTCGGGAGGCTTCCAAACAAGTATTCTTCGCCTTACGCTCGGTTAGCCAAAAAGTTATTTCTTATCGAACGATAGACAACAAAAGATCGAACGCAAACGAAACTCATTCATCTAATAATTCTTCAAATAGATAAAAAGATTTATAATCTAAAGATAGATTCAAAAAATAGGCACTTTTTACAGGGAGAAAATGTTCACGTCGCGGTGATTAACCTTGATTAGTCCCATCGAGACCACACTTATTATCGAAAAGTAACCAAAATCACATCATTTTGTGATTTTTATTACACCTGATCGGCAGATCATGGTGCAATAATGGCGAAATCGTGACTGCGCAAAGGGGCGTTCAAAGACTAAATCAATGCGACAGAGTCCGAAAAGGACCGAAGCAAAACAAAAGCCCCAGCGTGGTGAAGAGAGTTGTATTAGCCTTGGGAGGCGTACATGCAACGGAATACCAGAGCAGGAACTTTTGCGCTTGGCCTCATCCTCGCCTTGGCGGGTAGCGCTGCAGCAGCCCCATTGCCTCAGGAAACGATCACGTTGCCTGAAGACCGGCTTGCAGTCACCGTCGCTTCGGCGAGCCTGGACCAAAAGGATCCACTTGAGAGCGAGCTGACCATTTGGGTCGGAGAAATTGAGCTCGACGGACGCAAGACCGTCTGGGTTGAGTTGATCGATTCATATGGCGAAGTCATCTACGATTCAGAAGTGAACACCAACGAAACCCATCTGCTTCCAGATGGGCGGGCCGTCGTCGTGCGCGCCATGGATACAGATACATTCGTTGCAGAAGCCAAGGACGAATCCAGACTGCCGACCGAGGGCGCTCTGATGGTCACCCGTCGTGTCGTAAACGACGGGTCAGAAGCAACAACCGTCGAGTTGATCGAAACCGGTGATGAACCCGTCAAACGGGGGACGATGCTACAAGTCGCCGATTTTGGACAATTGGTCTGGGATAAGGTGGTCGCCTTTTTCGATGCTGCCAAAAGCCGCGTTCAAGTTGCGTGGAACTGGCTCGTCGACACACTTCAGGCCTGATTCAGCCAAAACGGAAAAATTGATCCGCCATTCGGCGGATCATTTGCCCGTGCACTCCTGACAGGGTGCACTGGTTTGATGCCTTTCACCTCTATTCAGACCAGATCCATTCGCTGGGTCCGTATTCAATCGAGACCGAATAGAAGCAGGCATTTATTTTAAAATTCATGGGCCTGCGTGATCCGGCAATTCAATCGTGCCGTAATCAATTCACAACACTAAGAAAACCAACTCCCCTGACCTTGCGTCCTGGGGCGTACCGGTCAGATTGAAGGATTGATTATGCGGATTGCTGTCATTGGCTCCGGCATTGCCGGAAATAGCGCTGCATGGGCGCTAAGCGACAGTCACGATGTTGTTTTGTACGAAAAACGACCGCGGACGGGCGGTCACAGCGCGACGGCAGATATTGATTATGATGGCACCAGCATATCCGTCGATACAGGTTTCATCGTTTACAACGAACTCAATTATCCAAATTTTACCGCGTTGTTGAAACACCTCGATGTCGCCACCGAGGTCAGTGACATGAGTTTTGGATTGTCTGCTGACAACGGATGTCTGGAATGGTCCGGCGATTCCTTAAACTCACTATTCGCGCAAAGAAAGAACCTGCTTTCACCCCGTTTTCTTCTGATGCTGAAGGACATTTTCCGGTTCAACCGAAAGGCCGTTGAGGACCTGAATTCCGGTTTGCTCGCGGGTGACACTTTAGGGGCGTACCTGGACAGAGAGGGGTATTCCTCCGGTTTCATCAATGACTATCTCCTTGCGATGGGTGCTGCGATCTGGTCAACGCCGATCAATGAAATGAGAGCCTATCCGGCCGAGAGCTTTGTCGCCTTTTTTGAAAATCATCGCCTGTTATCTTTTGAGCGCACGATGTGGCGTACGATATCGGGAGGTAGCCGGAATTATGTAAGCAAATTACTCGCCCCACTCACGGGCAAGATCCGCCTTGCAACACCCGTTGCAAGAATTCTGCGCCAGAACGGCAAGGTTCATGTCACCGACACAACAGGCCAGACGGATGTTTTCGATCAGGTCGTGCTTGCAAGCCACACGGATCAAAGCCTCGCGATGCTTGGAGACCCAAGTGAGGCAGAACGCGACATTCTCGGCTCGATCGGTTATCGGCCGAACGAAGTCTATCTGCATCGCGATGAACGCCTGATGCCGAAGCGCAGGCGTGTGTGGGCGTCCTGGAACTACATGTCGGACCGTGATGCCGGAGAAACCCGTGACGTAACCGTCAGTTACTGGATGAACCGTCTCCAGAACCTCGATCAAAGCAAACCGGTCTTCGTAACACTGAATCCCTATCAAGCTCCAAGCGAAGACAAGACTTTTGCCAAATATATCTATGATCACCCCCAGTTCGACGCCAGGTCCTTGCTTGCAAAGCGCCGACTTCAAGAGATACAGGGCGTCAACAACACCTGGTATTGCGGTGCCTGGGCCGGACATGGTTTCCACGAAGACGGGCTGGTTTCAGGGCTGAATGTGGCAAGGGCATTAGGCGCGCGCCTGCCTTGGGAAGAACCAGCACCTCAGCGGCAGCTTCTGGACGCAGCAGAATGACCCGTACATTGTCAAATAGCATCAGTGAGAACGGACCTCCTCCAGAAGGAGCGGCATCGATTTATTCTGGGTCCGTGATGCACCAACGCATGAAACCCAGGGAGCATCGCTTCCATTATTCCGTGTTTTCTGTTCTGCTCGATCTGGACCGGCTGGAAGAAGCCAACCGATCCAGCGGGCTGTTTTCAGTCAATCGTTTCAACTTGCTGTCTTTCCATGAATGTGATCATGGGAAACGCGACGGCACCAACCTCCGCGACCACATTGAAACGTTACTGACAAAAGAGGGCGTGGAGCGCCCGGCGCGCATTCTGCTTCTCGCCTACCCTCGAATGCTCGGTTACGGCTTCAACCCATTGAGCGTCTACTACGCGTTTGGTACCGACACTCAGCTGAGTGCGATCATCTATGAAGTTCGAAATACATTTGGCGGGCTTCACACATACACCATGCCGATCAGGGATGGCCAACTAAGTGACGCAGGTGTGCGTCAAGATCAGCGCAAGGAGTTTTATGTTTCGCCTTTCGTCAGCATGGAGCAGCACTATTTCTTCAGGATGCTGCCACCTGGAGACTCAGTAAGGGTCAGAATACTGGAAAAGGATGCAGAGGGCCCTTTGCTTTCAGCAACGTTCTCCGGAGAACGAAAATCACTCACGAACAAAAACATCTTCAAGGAATGTCTTCGCGTTCCCTTGCTCACCTTCAAGGTTATTAGTGCGATTCACTGGGAAGCCTTTAAAATCTGGCGGAAGCGTGTACCATTTCATTCCCGGCCCGCTAAAGATGCACGAAAGCAGCGTTCGGACGGACAAAAACGCAGGTTGCCATTGGCCTCAAACTGACGATATTTCAAGAGGTTATTTCATGAGTGAGCCAATTGTTCTGACACGTGACAATCTCGGGCATGAGTTGAAGGGAGCGCCGCGCCTGGCCCGAATGGCGGCGAGTCTGGCGCTGAAAATCCGATACGGATCTCTGGAAATCACCTTTCCGGATGGCCGGAGATTTGTCGTAAGTGGTCGCGAAGAAGGCCCATATGGCGTTCTCAATATCCATGACTGGCGTTTTTTCCGAATGGTGGTTCAATCAGGTGATGTCGGTGTCGGCGAAGCGTTCATGGCTGGTTACTGGTCCTCACCGGATGTGACCACGTTCCTTGAAGTTTTCTGCATCAATCAGGAATCCACTTTGGAAGCCATTCAAGGACGCCCGTTTGCTCGTTTCCTGATGTCCGTGCGCCACTGGTTGAATGCAAATACCAGACGAGGATCCAAACGTAACATTTCCGCACATTACGATCTCGGAAATGCCTTCTACAAAGAATGGCTCGACCCGTCGATGACGTATTCTTCGGCGATTTACAGCAACGAAACCAATGATCTCGAGCAGGCACAGGCAGAAAAGTATGCCTCTCTGGTAAGGCAAACCGGCATCGAGCCGGACCACACAGTCCTGGAAATCGGTTGCGGGTGGGGCGGATTTGCCGAACATGTTGCAAAATCAGTGGGCGCGCATGTTCGCGCGCTGACAATTTCCAGGGAACAGTTCGATTATGCCAGGGAACGCATATTCACTGCGGGACTGACCGAGAAGGTCGATGTTGTCTTTCAGGATTATCGCGATGAAAAAGGCGTCTATGACCGGATAGCCTCAATCGAAATGTTCGAGGCCGTCGGCGAGAAGTACTGGCCAACCTATTTCAAACAGCTTTCGCGGTGTTTGAAACCCGGTGGGAAAGCCGGTCTGCAGATCATTACGATCCAGGACAAGATGTTTGAAGACTATCGGCGTGGTACCGATTTCATCCAACGGTACATCTTTCCTGGCGGTATGCTGCCACCGCCAGCGCGATTGCGCGAGATCGGCAAGTCGCTCGGACTGGATCTGATTGACCAGAAAATCTTCGGTCAAGACTACGCCCGGACCCTTGCGGAGTGGCGCCACCGGTTTCGGCACGCCTGGCCTCAGATCAGCCCCCTCGGATTTGACGAGCGCTTTAAACGACTGTGGGAATTTTATTTGCACTATTGCGAGGCAGGTTTCCGCTCAGGAAACATCGATGTCCGCCAAATGGTCTACGTCAAGGAAACATGACGGAAAACCAGTTCAATCTACGTAACAGGCCGGTGTCTAACCGGCCTGTTTTTTGTTCCATCCCGTCGCTTTGGCAACCAGGGAAAAATACAGTCGATAGGGAAGAATTCTAAGCAGCTTCAACTGTCGAACGAATGCGCCAGGAAAGGCTATCTCGAACTTGCTACGGTGGTTCAGGCCTTTTCGAATCTGCTGAACGGACTCTTCAACCGTCATCAGGTGCGGCATTGGAAATGGATTTGATCGTGTAGCCGGCGTATCCACAAAACCGGGATTGATAACCTGAATACGGATCCCCACCCTATCCAGGTCGAACTTCAGTGACTCTGCAAAGTTGATCAGCGCAGCTTTCGTTGCTCCATAGGCCGATGAGGTTGGTAACCCTCTATAACCCGCAACCGAGGAAACGACGGCAATCTGCCCCCTGCCCGTCTGCCTCATTGACTGTATCACCGGCAGAACAGTGTTGACCGTTCCCATCAGGTTAATGTCGAAACTCCTGCGAAAAGCTTCTGTATCGGCGGATAATCCGTCTTGAGGCAGATAGACACCCGCATTGGCGACCAGAAGAGCGATCGTGCCGAACTCTTTGCGAATCTCGGCGCAGCAGCCGGCCATCAGGTCAGTGTTGGATATATCAGCAGGAAATGCCTTGATTGATCCGGAAAGAGTGGATGCCTGACATGCAAGTTCTTTAAGAGCCTGCTCGGATCGTGCAGTCACGGCGACGGTCCATCCCGCCCGCGCCAGGTCCAGTGCGAGCGCTCTTCCGATACCGGAGCTGGCTCCTGTTATCCATGCACATCCGTCTCCCGGGTGCGCAACATATTGCTTTTTTGACAAACCGTTCTCCTTAACCCTTTGCAGTCTATACGCAAAAGGTATGGAAACCGGATTGGTGTTTACCTGATAAAAGGAGCGAACCAGCGGCCAACTGGACCGGTTAATTGCAAGCGCCCGGCTGTAACGGCGAAACAGATACAGTCTTCACCTTCGTCAGCGATCGGCTTGTGATCCACATCGCCATCGGCAAAGGCAAGGTCTCCAGCCACATAGTGGCCGTCGTCGTCCTTGAAACCGCCCTTGAGAACCAAAGTGAGCTCGGTTCCGTGATGTGTGTGTGAGGGCATTGCTCGACCGGCCCGTACCCACAACAGACTGCTCATGCAGCCATCAATCTCACCGAACTTGCACTCTTTCACACCGGGAAGAAGCGTCTTCCAGGGCAAACTGTCAATGGATGTTCCAATGATGGTTCGCAAGGATGTCGGTACTGACGATCCATTTTCCCGCTCGTTTTCCAGCGCGGGTGCATTGTCATTGAGAATGGGCGCATTCGAACTGAAGATCGAAGAAAGCGTGGCATCCCGGTCAGAGAACTCAACAGGATCGATATCATCAAGGCCGGCACCAGCCATCGCTTCCAGAGACGAGACATAGCCCCGGTTCCGGTCACTCAGTTCCAGATGTGCTCCGACAAGTGCCTGTGCCGGAAAAGACAGCGTTCCGGCCGCATATCCGGCCAGCAACTCGTCCATGCCAGTCACATTCTTTTCCATTACCGCTCTCATTAATCTCCAGGCGTCTAAAGTTGGTCTAACGGCGATACGTTAGTCAACGGCTTCCAGATCAATTACTACACCATAAATATTCGAAATTAAATTTTGGTCCATAGCCGGCACAGAACAACTACGACGCCACTTTCAATCATCTGGAGAGAAATTTGGCTCTTGCAGTCCGACTAAACTGGCATTCCCGGACTGAAGCCTTACATTGCAAACTTGATTACGAAGGTCCGGACCATTAGCGTCCAGAACTCATCAGATTTCATCCGGCCTGAAATTGCAACGGGCCGGATCAGCCAGGAATGATTACATGTCTGTGTCCGCTTCCGTTGTCGATGCGATTGGCAACACACCCCTGATCCGCCTGAAAGCTCTGTCAGAAGAAACAGGGTGTGAGATTCTTGGCAAAGCCGAGTTCATGAACCCCGGACAATCGGTCAAAGACCGCCCTGCCCGGCAGATGATTCTTGAAGCTGAAGCCCGCGGCGATCTGAGACCAGGGGGTGTCATCGTCGAAGGCACAGCCGGCAATACCGGCATAGGACTCGCGCTCGTTGCCAGCGCCCGTGGCTACCGGACGGTTATTGTCATTCCGGAAACGCAGACACAGGAAAAGAAGGATATGCTGCGTCTTTGCGGTGCTGAACTGATCGAGGTTCCGGCTAAGCCGTTCAAAGACCCGAACAACTATCAGCATATTGCCCGGCGTCTGGCTGAAGATATGGCAAAGACCGAACCCAATGGCGCCATATTCGCCGACCAGTGGAACAACCTCGATAATCGCAAAGCCCATTTCCTGACAACCGGTCCGGAAATTTTCCAGCAGACGGAGGGCAAGGTCGACGGTTTTATCTGTGCAGTGGGGTCTGGTGGAACCATTGCAGGCGTTTCTGAATATCTGCAGCAAAAGAAACCGGATATCGTCATCGGTTGTGCCGACCCTCGAGGTGCTGCGATGCAGTCGCTGTTCACGACCGGAGAAGCAAAGGCTTCCGAAGGCGGCTCGATTGCGGAAGGCATTGGTCTCGGGCGCTCGACCGCGATCGTCTACGACGTCAAAGTGGATCACGCCTGGACCATTCCGGACGAGGAAGCCCTGCCACTCGTTTTCGATGTCGCACAGCATGAAGGACTTCTGCTTGGCGGGTCGACTGCAATCAATCTGGCCGGAGCTCGCCGACTGGCCAAGGAAATGGGACCCGGGAAGACCATCGTCACTATCTTGTGCGATCACGGCACCCGCTCGCAGTCCAAGCTTTATAATCCGGCATTCCTCCGCTCCAAGAACCTCCCTGTTCCGGAATGGCTGGAACGCGACGTGGCGATCCAGGCGCCATTTGCCTGATCGGACGCGAATCTGATCGCTATTTCCATGGAGCCAGATGATCCAAACCTTGCAAAAGACGGGGCCGCGGCAGAAGCGGTTATCCAGGATGCCGTGACTGACGTCAGCATCCTGGACATCATGGCCAACAATCTTGGACTGGTCGCAGCGTTTGTCGCGGCCATGTATATCACCGCGGGTATTTGTGCTGTCAGGGAGGTGATGAATTCACGAACCTCCCAAGGCTCTGTAGCGTGGCTGCTTTCCCTTTTTTTCCTGCCTTACCTGACAGTGCCGCTCTACTTCGTATTTGGATGGCGTTCTTTTTCCGACTACGCGAAAATCCAGGCCACATTGGGCCGGACGGAAAGAGCCAGACGGGCTGACGAACTCGGGCTGACAGATCACGAGGAAACACGAGACTGGCCAGTCCTGTCGCGGGTTGCAGGCGTTCCGTTTCTTGCAGGCAACAAGGCTGATTTGCTCATCGACGGTGACGCGACATTCAAGGCAATTAAGGCAGCGATAGCCAGAGCCGAGCATGTCATTTTCTTCCAGTTCTTTGCCGTTCACGACGACAAACTGGGGCGTGAGATGGCGGATGCCCTCATCGCAAGGGCCAAGGACGGCCTTGATGTCTGTTTCCTTTATGACGATGTCGGCAGTCATGCGTTGTCGCATGATTTTATCGGACGGATGAAAAAGGCTGGTGTAAAAGTCTGTGGTTTCAACGAAAACCATAAATTTCTCAAACTTCTAGGACCGATGCGGTTGAACTACCGCAATCACCGGAAACTGGTCGTGACGGATTACCGGGAGGCATTTGTCGGCGGTCACAATGTCGCCGATCAATATGTTGGAAGAGACAAGTGGTTCGGTCGCTGGCGGGACACGCATGTCCGTGTTGAAGGGCCTGCCGCCGTTGCCTGTGCGCTTTCCTTTGTCGAGGACTGGCTGTGGGCCAGCGGCGAACACATTGAATTGCCGCAAGTCAACGAGATCCCGATGCCGGGTGACGAGTCCGTTCTGGTGATGCCGACGGGACCGGCCGACAAGCTGGAAGAATGCGCCATAGCGTTTGTCGAAGCAGCTTCGCAGGCCGAAAAGCGCTTCTGGATCACCACGCCTTACCTTGTCCCCTCGCTTGACGTCCAAACGGCCCTTTGCGCCGCTGCGATGCGCGGTGTCGATGTACGTATCCTGTTGCCGGAAAAACGGGACCACTGGACCGTCTGGCTCGCCAGCCACGCCTATGAGGACACGCTCGTCCAACGGGGTGTGAAAATTTATCGTTACACGGACGGTTTCCTGCATCAGAAAGTGACATTGCTCGATGACGAGTTGGTCTCGATCGGCACGGTCAACTTCGACAACCGGTCGTTTCAGATCAACTTCGAACTGACGCTCTGGTTCACTCATGAACGCATGATCCGCAACGTTGAAGACATGCTGGAAACCGACTTCGAAAGTGCGCGGCTGACCTGGCCGGATGCATTCGAGGAGAGAAGCTACTTCTTTCGGGTGGCTGCACAAGGTGCGCGATTGTTGTCGCCCATTCTTTAACCACTGGACTTCGCCAATACCTGCGGAAAGATTGTCTTTGACAAGCAGGCGCAAAAGAGTGTTCTCCTAGAGAACTTCATTTGCTGGCTGAACCAATAATGCTTCCCGATTTCATCCCTTCGTTTTCAGTACTCGCCGGCTTTACAGCCGCTGCGCTGGTTCTGGTGTTTACCCCCGGCCCCGACATGGCGCTCTTTTTGAGCAAAACACTGATTCAGGGTCGCAAGGCTGGGATCGCTGCTCTGCTGGGCGTGACCTCCGGACTGATCATTCACACCGTGTTTGCGGCAATAGGAGTTTCCGCACTACTTGCCGCGTCGGTGTTTGCATTCACGGTTTTGAAAATCGTCGGGGCTGCCTATCTGATCTGGCTTGCAGTTCAAGCGCTTCGAAACGGGACTTCCATTGCGCTCGAAGCTGTCAAGATTACCGAACAACCGTTTCACCGGCTGTGGCTTCAAGGCCTTGGGGTCAACATTCTAAACCCGAAAATTGTCTTGTTTTTCGTGACCTTCTTGCCGCAATTTGTCAGCGCAGACGATCCTGATGCGACGGGAAAACTCTTGTTTCTAGGGAGTTACTTCGTTTTGCTCGGTATGCCGCTTTGCTTGACCATGATACTGGGAGCCAATGCTTTTGCGCGGTTCCTGAAATCGTCACCGCGCGCAGTGCGCATGTTTGACTGGGCCTTTGCCGGCATCATGGGCAGTTTTGCACTGAAGCTCCTGATGGCCAAGGCGTCGAACTAAGTTATGGCGTGATAAGATGCAAACTCAAGTCGCGATTGTCGGTTCCGGTCCCGCAGGTCTTGCTGCTGCACTTACACTGTCCCGTTCGATGATCGATACGGTCATTCTCAATGGCGACAGACCGGCCCGGAATGCGTCCTCCCCCTTTGTGGCGGCACTTCCAGGCATGGACCGCAGGCCTCCAGCGGACATTCGTGCGGATGTGCGTCGCGATATTCTTTCCTATCCATCCACTCGATTTGTCGATGAAAATGTCGTCGATATCCGCATTGGGCAACAAGGCTTTGACCTCGTTCTGGAGAACGGATCTTCTTTGAACGCCGAAATCCTACTACTTGCAACAGGCATGCAGGATATCCTGCCTCAGGTGGCTGGGTTGGAGGAAGTCTGGGGCACTAGCGTCATCAACTGCCCGTTCTGTCACGGATATGAGTGGAAGGATCGCAAGTGGGGCATCTATGCCCATCGTCCCGAGGTCATAGATGCCGCTGAAATTTACCGGAATTGGACATCCGACCTCGTTTACTTCCTTGATCCGGATCTCGCGCTGACAGAAGACAGGCACCGGGACCTTGCAGCGATGGGCATCGCCATAGAACGAATGCTGCCGAATGCAGTGCTGAGCGAGAATGGAACACTGGCCCGCGCCAAACTGCCCGATGGGCGGTCAGTACCGCTGGACTGTATGCTCATCTATCCATATCAGAAGCAGGCGGATCTTCTTTCCGGAATAAACGTGACGATGTCCGAAAACGGATATGTGGAAGTTGACGAGGGTTTCAGAACAAACCTGCCAAACATCTATGCTGCAGGAGACCTGACATATGGAGGTCACCAGAACACACCGACAGCATTCCACATGGGCAACATGGCTGCCGCTACAATCGTGATGGATCTCTGTTTTAAGAAATAAATCTACTGTTCCGATGCTGACCAACACATTTTCGCGACGGTCGCGACAGTTCCGTTTCATTGCTTGCCAGCCGAACATCGATCCGGTTTTCATGAGTTGAACATTTTTCAGGAGACAATCATGACCACGCCCCTGTTTCGTGACGACGCCTATCTTCGGTCGTGTGAAGCCGAGGTTGTTCGGATCAACGATCTTGGCGGCATTCTCCTTGACCGGACAGTGTTTTATGCCACAGGCGGTGGCCAACCAGGTGACAGCGGTTTTCTGGAGCTTGAAGACGGAAATCGTATCGAAATCGCCACAACGGTCTATGACGACGACAGGGCTTCAATTGTCCACGTTCCGGCAGAAGGTCAAATCCTGCCGCCCCCCGGCACCAAACTTGCTGCTCACGTCGACTGGCTGCGCCGCTACCAGGTGATGCGAGTTCATACAGCCTTGCACCTTCTGTCCGTCGCGCTGCCTTATCCCGTAACCGGTGGTCAGATCGCGGTCTCAGAAGGTCGGTTGGATTTTGACATGGGTGAAATCACCGTCGACAAGGATGCCCTGCTTGAAAAATTGAATACCCTTGCATCGCAGGATCATGCGGTTACCTCGGAATGGATAACTGACGAGGAGCTGGATGCAAATCCGGGTCTCGTTAAAACCATGTCAGTGAAACCACCTCGGGTTAGTGGACGTGTCCGACTGGTGCGGATCGGGGACGGAGTTGATTTGCAACCCTGCGGCGGAACACATGTTTCCAGAACATCAGAAATTGGTACTCTGTCTCTTGGCAAGATCGAAAAAAAAGGCAAGCAGAACAGACGTGTTCGGATACGATTGACGGACTGATCCGTTACAGATGCAGATAAAGGCCGGGAGGGTGAAATGAAACTCAAGGGAAGTTGCCGCTGCCGGGCCATTGAATTTGAGATGGAAAGCAAGACCCCCTACCCTTACATGCGCTGCTACTGCTCAATCTGTCGGAAGGCCGCGGGAAGCGGTGGCTATGCGATCAATCTCATGTGCCAGGCTGGTAGTCTCAAAATCCAAGGGGCTGAATCGAAGGCGATCTACAATGCCGTGATAAACGGTGTGACCAGCGCTGCTGAACGCCATTTCTGCAAATCTTGCGGCACGCATCTTTGGGTTTGGGATCCGCGATGGCCGGAACTGATCCATCCGCATGCAGGGACAATCGATACCCCCTTGCCAAGACCACCTGAGACTGTCCATATCATGCTTGAGTTCAAGCCTGAATGGATCGAGGTCCCGGACGGTCCCGGCCACGTTCATTTTCAAGGCTACCCGGACATGTCCATAGAAGAATGGCACAGGTCCAAGGGACTTTACGAAGGTATGACCTAAGGAGATAAAATGACCGACCATCCGCTCGTAACCACCCAATGGCTGGCCGATCATCTTTCCTCACCGGACCTGGTGGTCATCAATGCCTGGATGCCACCAGTCACGCATCCAGACGCGCCGTCAATCTATCCACACGCTCATATTCCCGGTGCTGTCTTTTTCGACGTCAACGAAATCTGTGAAAAGAATACCGACCTTCCACACATGCTTCCCGCACCACATGTGTTTTCATCGGCAATGCGCAAGCTTGGTGTTGGTGACGGCCAAACCATTGTCGTCTATGATGATTTCGGTTTCTACTCAGCTCCACGCGTTTGGTGGACCTTAAAAAGCATGGGTGCGGAGCGAGTCCATGTCCTGGACGGAGGGTTTCCGAAATGGCGCGCAGAAGACCGGCAGGTTGAGGACATCGCACCACGCAGGGTGCAAAGTCACTTCTCGTCCAGGCTCAACCACGGCGCGGTTGCCGACATTACTCATATCCGGAAAGTCATTGAAACCGGATCCCGGCAGATTTTGGATGCGCGATCGACGGACCGATTTTCCGGAGACGCACCTGAACCGAGAGCCGGATTGCGTTCCGGACACATGCCGACAGCAAAAAACCTACCCTTCACCCAACTGATCGCGGACGACGGGACTTTCAAACCCAAGAGTGAACTGTTTCAGATCTATCAGGATGCCGGAATTGACCTGGAAAAACCGGTGACTACGTCATGCGGCTCCGGTGTGACCGCGGCGATACTCACACTCGGCCTCACAGTGCTTGGTGCGAGAGATCTCGCATTGTACGATGGATCATGGTCCGAATGGGGGGCACGTGACGATACACAAGTGGTCACAGGTCCAGCGGAATAGGATTGAAACTCTCCGGTTGTTTCAAGCGTTGGCTGCACTTTT
>NZ_JAILWL010000121.1 GCF_025698965.1 Roseibium sp. | reverse complement strand
CGCATGTTCTGGTGGTGGTGTCGCAGACAATCCCCCCTCTTCGTCGGGATAGCACACCACCAGCGCGCTGTTAGACGGTGGCCAGCTGCTGTCCTGACACCAACGCCCACCGACCGACAGGTCGTCCCTGGTGATGGAAAGGCTTCCGCCCCCCATTTCGTAATAGGAGACAGGCGCGGGCCAGAAATCCGGTCCGCCGTTCAACGCGAAATCAAACCAGCGATGCCGGAGTTCCAGAAAATCGCAGCCAGCCAGATGATCAAGCGTGGATTGCGGCCCATAGTCTGCCTCGCCCGCATGTCGATCACTGCGTCGGCCGTGAAGCCAGGGCCCCATGACCAGTTTCAAAGGGGCAGTCAGCCTGTCTCGCAGGGCCTGATACAACAATGTCATGGAACGCGCATAAGGATCGTTCCAGCTGCCCAGAAGGAAGATGGGTATATCAGGTATATTATGCAGCCAGCGCTCGGCACAGGTCGCCGGACTCAACCATTTTTCGCTTGGCCGATCCATTTCCCATACATCCAGCAGATAGTCCTCATAAGCGGGAAAGGCAGCAAGCGGAGAATTCCCACGCCGCCAGAGATTGTCGCGCAGGGAGGCAATCAGATCGAGCTGTTGCAGATGCTTTAGCGCCTCTGTATCACCGATCTGTTCGGCGTAGATCTTGGCGTGTTTATAGGCCCAGGTAAGCTGTTTGAGTTCAAATGCGCCACCGCATCGGACCGAGTGTTCAAATGCGTTGAGGAGCCCGCCCGTATCGAGAAACATGGCCGACAGCCCCGGTGCACCAGCGCAAGCAGCAGCGAGCTGGGTATGTCCACCATAGGACAATCCGATCGAGCATATCCTGCCATCGCACCAGGGCTGGTTCACGATCCACTGATAGGTATCGTAGCCATCCTCTGCCTCATTTACATATTTCGAGAAACGCCCTTCCGATCCGTATCGACCCCGCACATCCTGCATGACAACCGCATAGCCCAGCTTCCGGAAATGTTGCGCAACGTCCACCCGCGTGAACGGTTGTCGTCTGCCGATCGAAATTTCGGACCGTGACACCCCCCGGCGATCATAAGGTGTTCGCTCGATGATCACCGGGAAGGTGTCTGCTCCGTCCGGCAGGTAGATATCCGTTGCAAGCCTAACCCCGTCCCGCATAGGAACAACCTCGGCATATTCGCGCCGGATCTCCGGCGCGAATCCAATGGAATTACTCATTTTGAATTGCTCCAGTGCGGTTTGGCTCAACCCTGCGGGTGAAAACTCTGGGCGAGCGTCCGCTCCACCGGACGGGTATCGAAGTCGATGCCGTCTCGCGTGGCCCAGATCAATTTTTCAAAATACAGCGGGATGATGCCCTGCTCGTCGGTAAACGCGATTTCAGCCGCCTGTCTGAGCAATTCCTCACGTCGGGCGTCATCGAACGAAGTCACCGCTTCTGCCATCACCGCATCGAATTCCGGATTTGAAAACCTCCCGCGGTTGAACGTGCCTTTTCCTGCTTCCTTGTCATAGGTTCCCAGAACCTGGAGTAAGCCGCGGCCGGAATTGCCCGAAGAGGTTCCGAAACCGACCAGGAAAACACTGAAATCCCGCTTGGAAGCCGATTTGAAGTAGATGTTCTTGGGCATGGCTTCGACTTTGCTTTTCAGACCACCCCGCGCAAAAAGCTGGGAAATCGCCTGAATGACCTTGGCATCGTTCACATACCGGTCGTTCGGACCGTGAATGGTAACCGAGAATCCATCCGGATAACCTGCCTCTGCAAGCAGCTTCTTCGCTGCTGCGAGATCCGCCTCCGGCGCGGCAATATCAGGATTGAACCCGCTGAATCCTTCGGGAACCATTTGTCCCGTTGGCGTCGCGGCACCTTGCATGATCCGTGTCGATATCAGGAAACGGTCAATCATCATTGACAGAGCCTTGCGGACACGGGCGTCCTTGAGAGGGTTTTTGATCTCCTCTCCTTCCGGTCCGGTTATATGCGGGGTTACATCCCGATCTGAATCCAGATGCAGATAGATCACACGTCCCGACACCGAATTGGCCAGCTTGAGTCCTCCACGGCGTTCGATCGCGCTTATATCGGACGGCGGAACCTTGTCGATTGCGTCGACATCTCCGGCAATCAGCGTCGCGACCCGAGCCGTAGAATTCGGAATGTAGCGGACAACCACGTCTGAATAGGATGGAGCGTTTCCCCAATATTGATCGTGTCGTTTCAGGACCAGGCTCTCGTTTGGGGTCCATGAAACGAAGGAATATGGGCCGGTACCAATGGCAGCCGAACCGGCGTCGAAATCCGCACTCTTGATACTGACACCCAGCTCGGACGGAATGATGTAAACACTCCCGACCAGTTCCATGAGATTGGGTGTCGGTTCCTTTGTCTTGATCAACAGGGTGTGGTCGTCCACAGCTTCCATGGATTCGATTGACGCGACAGCGCTGACAAAGGAGGCCGGCGAGTTTTCAACGTTTGGAATCCTGTTGACCGAGGAAATCACATCTGCCGCGTCAAATGCGGTTCCATCATGAAACAGAACATCAGGCCGCAATTTGATTTCCCAGGTCAAATCGTCAACTGCTGTCCAGGATTCCGCCAGCTGCGGCTGCATCTGCATGTTCTCGTCAATGGTCACCAGCGCTTCAAAAATCTGCTCGGCTGTGTTCCGGTTCGGCGAGGTCCTCGAAAAGTGCGGATCTACGGATTGGTGCTCCTGCGCAAGCGCGAGCTTGAGCGTCTCTGCGCTTGCCGGCAGGAACCCCAGCCCCAAACCGAACATTGTCACGGCACACAGCAGTCTGTTGCGGAATTTCATGTCATTGCTCCTTCCCTAAATACTGTTTTCATGCGGCTTCTTGCGCCGCGCCATCGTCAAGATGGCAAGCCACGAGGTGGTCCTTGTCCAACGACCTGATGGGTGGTGCAGCGCGTTTGCAGATGTCCATTGCAAGCGGGCATCGCGGATGAAACTGGCAACCGGCTGGCGGATTGAGCGGTGATGGCAACTCGCCCTTGATGGTCTGGAATTCCCGTTTTCGGGGATCCAGTTTCGGCGCTTCCGCCAACAGCGCGCGGGAGTAGGGATGGTGAGGACGTTGAAACAGCCGTCTGGTTGGCGCGACTTCAACAACCTGACCAAGATACAGGATCACCACGCGATCGGAAATGTAGCGGACGACATTGAGATCGTGACTGATGAAGACCGAGGTGAACGAAGTGTCCTTGCGCAGGTTCACCAGCAGGTTCAGGATTTGCGCCTGGATCGAAACATCCAGTGCGGCCACCGCCTCATCAAACACGACGCATTCCGGTTCAACGGCAAGAGCCCGTGCGATGCCGACACGCTGGCGCTGCCCTCCCGAAAGTGCATGAGGAAAACGATTTGCAAGATCCGGTTGGAGACCGACTCGCATCATCGCCGCGGCAGTCGCTTCTTGCGTGTCTTTCCGGGAAACTAGCCCGTGCGCCAGGGCTCCCTCGATGATCGTGTCCCCGATCCGCCGCCTTGGGTTAAGCGTCGCATGCGGATTCTGAAAGACCATCTGCAGTTTCAGCCTGGCTTGTCGGGCCTCGGCTTCGGGCATCCCGACAATGTTCTTTCCCTGAAACAGGACCTTGCCGGAACTCGGATTCAACAGCTGGACGACAATGCGCCCAAGGGTCGTCTTGCCGCAGCCCGATTCACCGACAATACCGACGGTCTCACCTTTGAAGACACTCAGGTTGATCCCGCTGAGGGCAACAAGGTTTTCGACCGGCTGGCCGACATGAGCAGCACGTGCGAGACGATGGAAGAACCCGTCATACCTGGTGAAACGACGGGAAATGTCCTTCAGCTCCAACAAAGGAATATCGGAAGTCATGTCGTTTCCTCGTGGTGTAATGGAAAAAAGCAGCGCGCTCTGGAGAGATTTTCACCAGCCGGTTCTGGTATCTGCGAGCGGCACCTGTCCTTCGCAAAGACACATCGGGGCGCAAAACTGCAGCCGCTCTGGTCATTGAAAAGGTCGGGAGGGAAACCCTCCAGGATATCAAGTGTGTCGCGGTCAGGTGTCGGGATCGCGCCGATGAGGGCTTGGGTGTATGGATGCCTTGGACTGCTGATCAAATCGGCCGTCGAACCGGCCTCCACGATTTCGCCGGCATACATCACCATCACCCTGTCGGCAAAACCGGACAGAAGCGCAAGATCATGGGTGATCCATATGACAGCAGTACCGCTTTCGCGTGCCTGCTTTTGGATTTCCGACAGGATTTGCGCCTGGATGGTCACATCCAGTGCCGTGGTGGGTTCATCGGCAATGATGATGTCTGGATTGTTAAGGAACGCGATCGCGATGACGACACGTTGACGCATGCCGCCTGAAAACTCGTGAGGGTAGCCTTTCAGTCGCTTTTCAGGTGATGGAATTCCAACTTTCTGCAAGGCTTTGATTGCCAAGTCGCGTGCGTCATTGGTCGACACTTTGCGGTGCGCCTTTACCGCCTCGATCATTTGTTCGCCGATCGTCAGAACCGGATTGAGGGAGACCATCGGGTCCTGGAAGATCATGGCAACGCGATCACCGCGAAGTTCTCGCATCTCTTCCGCAGGCAGGGTGGTGAGGTCTCGGTCGGCCATGCAGACAGATCCACCCGCGATGCGTAGGGGAGGCTCGAGCAGGTTCATGATCGATGACCCTGTCATTGATTTGCCGCTTCCGGATTCTCCAACAACACCAAGAACTTCACCCGGGTAAAGATCGAAACTTACGCCACGGACCAGATTGACATGACGCTCTGAAAGCCGGATTTCGGTCACCAGATCACGCACGGAAAGAACGGGGGACTGATCCGACATCACTGGCGCTCCTTGGGGTTCAGAATCCGCCTCAAACGGTCTCCGACGATGTTGATAGTGAAGATCAGGATGACGAGAGCCAGCCCCGGGAAAATTAGCTGCCAGTCGTGACCGGACAGGATTTCCTTTGATCCATTGGCGATCAGAAGTCCGAGGGAGGGTTGCTCGATCGACACACCCAGCCCCAGAAAAGACAGCGAGGCTTCTATTGCCGCGGCATGTGCCAGCTGCAGGGTGAAAACAACAAGCAGAGGTGGCAGGCAGTTCGGCAGGAGATGCACCAGGATCAACCGCCGCACCGGCAATTCCAGACACCTGGCGGCATCCATGTATTCCTGCCCCATTTCCACAAGAGCGGCGGATCTGGCAGTGCGCGCATAATAAGGCCACTGCGCCAGAACCAGTGCGACCACGAGATTGAAGAAACCGGCTCCAAAAATCGCCATGATGATCAGCGCGACCAGGATTGTCGGAAAGCCGAGCTTGATGTCGACAGCACGCATGATCACGGTTTCGGTGAAGCCCCGGAAGAAGGCTGAGGAAAGACCGGCAAGCGATCCGATCACCAGCGCAAGAATGGCTGCGAGGCCGCTAATGGTCAGGGAGGTGCGCAGTCCATAGAGGATTGCCGAGAACAAATCCCGACCCAGCGCATCTGTGCCCAGAATGTAGGTGATCGCCCCATTCGCGGACACTGACCCTGGGGAAAGATTGGCATCAAAGAAATCAACCTGCACGTTGTCATAGGGATCCTGCGGCGCGATCAACGGCGCCGCTGCCGACATCAGGCAGACAATGGTCAGTATGATCAGGCAAACGAAGGCAAAGGGGCTGCGCGTGCGCATCATTCGGACTAGGCCCATTGCCCCTAGCGTTTTGGCGATGAGAGACGTCATGCACGGCCTCCATCGATTTTGATCCTCGGATCGAGCAGTGTGTAGAGGACATCCACAACCATGTTGATGATGATGAACAGCGTCACGACGACAAGCAGATAGCCGACAACAACGGGCCTGTCGCTCAGGCGAATTGAGTTGATCAACAGCTGCCCCATACCGGGCCAGTCGAAGACAGTCTCGGTTATGATCCCGTAAGCCAGCAAATTTCCCAGTTCCAACCCGAGAACGGTGACAAGCGGGATCTGGATGTTTCGAAAGGCATGACGGAGCAGGATGCGGCGGTTCGTCAGACCCTTCGCACGGGCGTAACGAATGTATTCGCTCGACATCACTTCCTGAATGGACGATCTGGTCAGCCGGATGATCAGCGCCGCGTTGAACAGCGCGAGATTGAAGGCAGGCAGGAATATGTGCCGCCAGCCATCCAGGGTAACCAGACTTGTTGGTATACCGAGAAACGTACCGACTTCTCCTCGGTCGCCTGCAGGCATCCAGTTCAAGGATACGGCGAATACCAGGATCAGAAGCAGGCCCTGCCAGAAGTTCGGCAGGGAGAACATGAAAATCGAGCCATTCATGATGGCGTCATCGACCGGCTTGTCGGAGTAGTAGCCGGCGATAAGACCAAGGGGCAAACCGATGATCAATGAAAACAGAAAGGCCACCAGGCCCAGTTCGACTGTTGCGGGAAGTCGTTGCAGGATGAGCTCTATCGTCGGCGTGTTGTAGACAAAGGACACGCCAAGATCGCCGTGCAGCAATCCTTTCAGATACAGCCAGTATTGAACCCAGATGGGCTTGTCCAATCCAAGGGCAGCACGCGCAAGAGCCATATCCTGCTCGGTCGTCTCAGGAGAGATAAGCAGTTCAAGCGGGTCACCGATCGCGTAAACGCCCATGAAGATCAGTAGGGAAACAAGCAGCAGGACAATCACCGCCTGCGATACTCGTTGCAACAGATAAGCAGCCAACGAAGCCTCCTCTTTGAGCTGAAGGTGCGCCCTTGTCAGGAAATCGTCAATCTTACTATATTTAGTGATAAGTATATCGGCTTTTCCGATAGATTCAGGAGATCCAAGTGGCCTTTCCATCCATCGCCCAGGTCGGGGCTTTCTTTGCCGTCTACACGCACGGGTCTACGGTTCGAGCTGCCCGGACACTGGGCAAATCCCAGTCCCAGATTTCGGCGAACATTGCCCGCCTTGAGGATGAGATGGGAACCGTATTGTTCGTAAGAGCCAATGGCCGCCTGCATCCGACAGAGCGTGCCGACGAACTGGCGGAACTCGCGCGCGAGTTGCTGGATGCCTACCAGCGCTTCACCGCGCAGGGGTCGGATTTTGGCACGGACAGGCAATTTACGATCGGAGCACCACGATCTTTGAGCATGACGCTATTGCCAAAAGTGTCCAAAGCGCTGCGGACAGACTTGCCGGGTCTGAAAATCAAATTGAGATTCAGATCCTACCAGGAAATCGTGACGGAAGTCGCTGAGGGAGATCTTGATATCGGCATCACAAAGCTGCCGGTTCTCGACAAACGCGTATTGGTGCAGCCCATGTGTGATGCACCGTCCGTGGTTCTGATGCCAAAGGATCACCCGCTTGTGGGCAAGGATCACATCCAACCATCGGATATCGGCAACCAGCCAATGATACGGCTCGGCACGGGCCTTGATTATTGGGAAAAGATCGAACTTGCCTTCCGGGACCAGAAGTTGACAGCCAACTTCGCCTTCGAGGTGGGTGGGGTTGGTCCAGCATGCCGCATGGTTGCCGAGGGACTGGGATTATCGATCGTCAATCAGCTGATGGCGGAAGACTATCTGGATCTACTTGGCCTGGCTGCACGCCGTTTCAAACCGGAGATCATGCACAGGTTCGTCTGCGTTTCTTCCCCGTTTTCGGAAAAGGCCATTTTGCTCAAGAAGTTCAACGATACGGTTGCAACGCACGTCACTCAGCGGCGTCAGACCAACGACGCCGCCGAATGATACGGTTCAGGCCGTTTTGATGACGCCCTGGCGCACCCAGTCATCGAAGATTGCAAGCGCTGCGTCGGCAAAAGACTGATCATTGATATGACCCTCGACTTCTGTCACCGGCACGTTGCGGGGCAACACAGTCCGGGCTTCATCGATAAAAGCCTGCAGGCCTTCAGGATCATGTGCTTCCTGACCTTCCCTATCCCATTCCTCGATGCCTTCAAGTGGGAGCAGAAAATGCACCTCACCCTGGGCACTCTGGAGACGATTTGCGAGTTCATGTACCCAGCGCCGTCGCTCATCGGGTGTGAAAACGGAACTTTTGATCAAGCGGTTATGCTCGTGATAAGGCCGATCCGCATAGGCCTCCGGAAGCTGTTGCCAGCCGGCGAAATCGACCAGATCGAGAGCGCCCGGTGCAACGATCTGCGGAATGCCCCGCTTCCCTGCATTGATCAATCGGTCATTACCGCTGCTGACAAGGGATCCGGCAAGCATGTTGCCGAATTCCTGCAGGCAAAAATCCATCACGCAGCAGAACGCCCCTTGCCGGGCAAGGCTTTCAAAAGCCATGCCCCCCATTCCGGTCGAATGGAAGACGGCAACCTCAAAACCCCGGTCTTCCAGGGCCGGTTTCAGGATTTTCATGTATTTCAGGCAGCTTGAGCCGAGTGAGGTCATGCCCACCAGCGGACGGCTGGTGTCGGGTGGCTGGGCGGCTTTGGCAGCACCGAGTACGGCACCCGCCGCCTGGGCAAGCGAAGACTTGCAAATCGAATTGAGACCATAGAGCCCACCAGCCCAAAGGATCATCTGGATGTCCGGCGCTAACCGGTCCGGTGCGATCAAGGGAGAAAAGCTGACGGTCGAGACAATGAACTTGGGAACACCGAGAGGCAGGGCCTGGGCGCAATCGAGCGCCAGGTCGGTTCCCATGGTCCCTCCAAGCGCAATCATGCCGTCGAACCGGCCCGCCTGCCAGGCTTCAACCACCAGCCGAGCTGCGCCCCGGGCCATCACCTGGAAGGCCTTGTTCTCGTCGCCAAGCGCAATCACTTCGGCAATGGACATGCCGCCTGCCTCGGCAACGTCATGCTTGGAAACATCGGTTGGCTTTTCGGGATCGCCCAGAACACTCACGTCCATGGTGACGATCTTGCCACCCTGTTCCTCGATACAGGACTGAATGAATTCCAGCTCGGCATTCTTCGTGTCATAGGTGCCGATTGACAGGATGGTTTTGGTCATCGTCATTCTTTCGTTAAAGCTGGATCCACGCGGTCTTCAGGTCGACATATTTTTCCAGCGCATGCAGGGACTTGTCATGCCCATTGCCCGATTGCTTCACGCCGCCGAGCGGCACCGTCAGGTCCGACCCGCCATATGTATTCACGTGAATCACCCCGGAACGGATCGCGCCGATCATGCGATGGGCCCGGCTGAGGTTCGAGGTCCAGATCCCTGCAGCCAGACCGTAGTCCGTACCGTTGGCAATGCGGATGGCGTCGGCCTCGTCCTTGAATGCCGTGACAGCCAGAACCGGCCCGAAAACTTCCCTTTGTGCAATCGTGTCCGCCGGCTTCACACCGGTCATGACGGTCGGCTGCATGTAATAGCCACCGGTTTCAGAGAGAATCCGACTTCCCCCCGTGCGTCGCTCAGCCCCTTCCACCTCAGCGGTCCGGACGAACCGAAGGTCGGCTTCCAGCTGGCCCAGGCTGTGCACTGCCCCGATCTGTGTTTCCAGATCGAGCGGGTCTCCCACCCGGAAGGCCTCAGCGTGGGCACAGATCTCGGCGACGAAATCGTCGTGAATGTCTTCCTGGACCAGAAGCCTGGACCCGGCGACACAGACCTGACCGGAATTGCGGAAAATCCCAGCGGCGGACACTTTCGCCGCCTGGGCAAGATCCGGAGCGTCATTGAAAACGATATTCGGAGACTTGCCGCCCAATTCCAGATAGCAGCGCTTCAGGTTGGAAGCCGCCGAATAGTTCAACAGTCGACGGCCCGTCGCCCCGGAACCGGTGAACACCAGAACGTCCACGTCCATCGACAGCGCCAACGCCTCGCCAACGACGGCCCCCGGGCCCGTCACGACGTTGAAGACGCTATCCGGAACGCCAGCCTCGGAGGCCAGTTCCGCCAGTTTGAGCAGCGACAAAGACGCGGTTTCCGCTGGCTTTAGAACGATGGAGTTGCCGGTTGCCAGCGCCGGTGCAATTTTCCAGGCACCAATCATCAGCGGAAAATTCCAGGGAACGATCGCCCCGACAACTCCAACCGGCGCGTGATGCACGAGACCGAGCACATTCTCTGCGGTCGGCGCCACCTGTCCATAAACCTTGTCAATCGCCTCGGCGTAATAGCGGAAAGTTGCGGCGGCGGAGAGAGCCTCGGCCTTGTAGGCCATGTTGATTTCCGTACCATTGTCACGAACACCGAGAACCGTCAGCTTCAGGGCGTCTCGCTCGATCAGATCCGCAAGTTTTAAAAGGACTTTCTTGCGATGAGACGGCGCTGTCCTTGACCAGCGGCCATCTTCAAAGGCCTTGCGGGCACTTGCCACCGCACGATCCATGTCCGTTGCCGAGCCGGATGCCAGCGAAGTAAGGACCTTACCATCGACCGGAGACAGAACCTCGAGGGTCTCGGCTGTTTCGGAGGCAACATATTTGCCGTCATGGAAATGACCCTGCGCGGCGACCGGCTGATGACGCAAGGCGTCGATGGCGGACTGGTCAAGCATTGTTTGGTTTATCCTTGCTGGGTCGACATGTCAGATGTTTCGTTTTCCTGTTGGCGACGGGTTCTGTGCTCGTGTATCACGGTGCGGACATGCAGAACCAGAATGCCGATGATCAGAAGGAAGAGGACTGCCGCGATCGGGCGGTCTATGAAATCGAGCGGTGACTTGACCCGAGCCATGGCGCTGCGAAGCTTCACTTCCATGATACCGCCCAGGACCATTCCAAGGATAATCGGCACGATCGGCAGGTTGAGCCGCTTGAGGATCAGTCCGAAAACCCCGAACCCGGCCGCGATTGCGCAGTCGGTCACGGAATTGCGCAACGAATAGACACCGACAAAGGACAGGGTCAGGATCATCACGCCAAGGAAGCGGGTCGGAATTTGAATGATCTTCAAAAGAAGGTTCGTCGAGAACAGCAGGAAGATCAGTACGATCACGTTCAACAGAATCAGAGCCAGATAGAGCGCGACAACAAAATCGAGCTGGCCCTGAAAGAGCTGCGGACCGGGAATGACATTGTGGACATAAAAGACGGACAGCATCATTGCCGTCAGCGCTTCGCCCGGAATGCCCAGTGCAAGAAGCGGGATCATCGCCGCTCCTGGAACCGCATTGTTGGCGGCTTCTGAAGCAACCAGACCTTCCGGAGACCCCTTACCGAAGAGATCCGGGTTTTTCGAGGTTTTTTGTGCGTAGGTGTAGGACAGGAACTGCGCTGTGAATTCGCCCACACCCGGGATCATGCCCATGAGCACACCAATGCCCGACGACGCTGAGGCAATTCGCTTGAAACCGAAGAGATCCTTGAGGCCAGCAAATAGATTGCCCTCGACATTGGCTGAACGGGGCTTGTGTTCCCTGTCGACCAAAAGAAGCAAAGCCTGCGAGATCGCAAACAGGCCAAGAACCACGACAATCAGGTCGATCCCCGAAGCAAGCCAGCTCTGATCGAAAGTGAAACGCTTGGTGTATTTCGCAGGTTCCAGTCCGATCGTGTTGATGAAAATGCCGAAAAAGGCCAGCATGCCCGCGGCAAAGACTTGCCCCCGGTGGGCAACGATCACCAGGATGATACCCATGAGTGCTGCCAGAAAAATTTCCCGACTGCCGAAATGCGGTGCAATCATTGCCAGAACCGGTGACAACACGATCAGGCAGAGAACAGAAAAAATGCCACCGAAGAAGGATGCCGAATAGGCAAGAGACAGGGCACGATGGCCTTGTCCTTTTTTGGTCATCGGATATCCGTCATAGGTAGTGAGCGCGTTGACGGCGGTACCGGGTGTATTGATCAAGATGGCGGGAATGGCGCCGCCATACATGGAGGATCCGTAGACCCCGAGCAGCAGCGTCAGTCCGACAATCGGTTCAAAGGCAAATGTTGCCGGCAGCAGGATCGCGATTGCGACCGCGGCACCGACACCGGGGATCGCCCCAATGATGACACCACCGACAGATCCGATGGCAAGCGCGACGAGAACCTGCCATTGCGCCAGTAGAGACAATCCGGAGAAAAGGGTTTCCATGTGCGCCTCAAAGATAGATTAGCGCAAAGGCGCGGATACCGTCCGGCAGGACTTCATAAATGCGTCCGGCAGGAATTTTGACCTGAAGGAACGCGCGGAACACGACCGCAACTGCAATTGCAAAACCTGTTGCGGACAGGAGATTGACCACTCGCCTTTCTCCGACACGAAGAGTGAGAAACAGCGTGAAGAGCACGGTCGAGGGCAGATAGCCGAGTTGAGGCACCAGCACGACATAGACAAGAAAATAGAGGACGTATTCGAGTGAACTCAGCCAGAAGCCGACCTCTTTCCAGCGGCCTGGAAGCCTTGGTGAACACACCGAGCCGATAAAATGAAAACAGGCGAAGATTGCCATGCCGATCAGGGAAACGGCTGGCCAGAACCTTGGCTGGGCGTACCAGTTGGTGCGTTTGACCCATGCCGTTTCCGCAAAAATCTGCGACAGGAGAAAAAGCGAAAGTGCGAGAAACAGGATCGCAAAGACAATATCACCCGGGCGGCGATAGCGTTTGAACAGCTCCTGCAGAGTTTTAATATGCGCCACGACTGCCCTCCACAATCGCCAGACGGCACAAATGTGCCGTCTGGAGGCAACAACCTACTGCTCGATCAAATCGGAGATTTTTCCGATGGCGGCAGCGTCGGACTCGATCTGCTTGCTTGAAGCCTCCGCATCCTGCCAATAGATCAATACTCCGGTTTCGCCGATCAGGTTCTGCGCCTTTTCTTTCTGCAGAGCAGCCTGGGCAGCCGCGGCGATCTTGTCCCGCGCCTCCTGCGGCACATCCTTATGGACAAACAGGCCGTTCCAGAGCGCAACCGACAGATCGGGATTGATTTCCTTTACGGTTGGCGCGTCCGGTGTCAGGGACGTCCGCTCGTTTCCGATGCTTGCCAATATCTTGATATCACCAAGGCATGGCAGGATCTGCTGAATAGTGGTGTTGATGACATCGACGTCGCCGGAGGCCAGCGTGTTGCAGGTCAGCTCGTCGAATGCAGCTTCACTGGCAAAGTCGAAATCAGAAGTCTTGGCAGCGGCGAACGTGATTTTGGTCGGCGGCAGGAAAGAACCGAAGTGACCGAGTGCAACATCATTCGATTTTGCGTATTCGGCAAGCTCCTCCCAGGAGCTGTAAGGCGCGTTCGCCCCGGCGGCGATCACAAACGGATAGGTCATGAAGATCCCGACCGGGTCGAATGGATTGGGTGACAATTCCGGAATGCCGATCTGCGGACCACCGATTGGCACGTCTGTTACGAAAGATCCGATCGTGTAGCCATCTGCAGGAGCAGTCGCGACCTCAACCGCGCCCGGAAATGGGCCGCCGCCGCCACCAGGCTTATTCACGACAGCAGCCGGAACGCCATACATCTCCTGAAATTCATCGGCAATCAGCCGGGTCAGGACGTCTTCCAGGTCTCCCGGAGGCCAGGGGACAATGAAGGAGACAGGCTTTTCCGGATAGTCGGCGAGAGCTGCCGTCACGCTCATCAAGCTTGCCGCAGTCAGGGCAATCGCATGCTTTTTCATTTCGAAGTCCCTCATCTGGTTGGTACTCGCCAGCCTTTTTGGCCGGTCTCAGTCATTTTTTATTTGCGTTGTTAAATATTGTCATATTAAATAATTATTTGTCAACCTCCAATCGGAAGGCGGATGGAATGACGCTACACTCACGGATGGTTCAAATAATGAACCTCGAGTATCAAATAAATATTGTTTCATATGAAACTATCTGTCAAGATAAATGCGACCGAACGACGATGACCTTGTCGTTGCAGATCGAAAACCGACTTTGAAACGGACCTGAAAATCGATGGGCACGATCACTAAGGCGCTCAACCTTTTGAACTTCTTTTCGCCGAACCATCCGGAAATCGGCCTGACCGAATTCCGAACGCTTTCCGGTCAGGACAAGGCGACGGTTCACCGCCACCTGATCGAGCTTGCGGCAAATGGCTTTCTGGAACAGAACCCGGTCACCAAAGGGTACCGCCTGGGCCCGGCGATCTTGCGATTGGCTGCTGTCCGCGAACGGCTTTTCCCCGCGCGCACGCTGGCCGCTCCCGTTGTGGAACGGCTTGCAAGCGAACTTGGAGAACTGGTGCATGTCTCGCTACGCGAAGGCGATCATCTGTCACCGCTCTATCATCATGATGCCTTGATCCACGGGACCAGGG
>NZ_JAILWL010000120.1 GCF_025698965.1 Roseibium sp. | reverse complement strand
GCCCCGACACCACCGCGCTCTTGAGCTGCTGGAGGATTGGAAAAGTTTCCGGAGCCGGACGAACGCGATCCCGAGCCGGATGAAGACGTCCCGGTCGCTGATGATCCAGATGTCGACGAAGTCGCAGAGCCCTTTTGGGTCGCAGAGGACGACGTTGAGCTAGAATCTGAGGAGGCATCGGGCTTTCCGGCAGCAGTTGAGGCGGTTGCTTTCGGTGCTGTGGACGATGTCGCGCTCGCAGATGCCGGTTTACTGCCTGCAGTCGATGTCGCGGTTTTAGCCGTCGACGATGAAGACGCTGGAGACGCAGAACCACTGCGCGCAGAACTTGAACCAGGAGTGCTGCTGCTTGCGGTCCTGTCCATACCGACAGGCTTGGAACCGCTTGACTTGGCATCTGCCGACGCCTTGTCGCCCGACTTCGGTACGCTCGATTTGGACGACGCACTTTCTGGCTTCGCGCCTACTTTTTCCGCCTTCAAATCGATGGTCACAGGACGTTTGGCTGTTCCGGATGAAGAAGACGTGGTCTTGCTGCCGGGCTTATCCGATGAACCGGATCCGCTTCCTCCTGATGAGGATGCTCCGCCAGAAGATTTGTTGTCCGTCGCCATCTGATCTCCTCCTGAACCCTATCCGGTTCCACACCTTCACTATACACACCTGATTGCGAAGCGATACCGCTGCAACAGAGACAATTGCGCGCTGCAAAAACAACGACTCCCCCGGATCTGGTTAACACTCCGCTAATGCCAGATCCAAGAGCGATTTTTCGCAGGGCGCAGTCGCAACATGCACCCTCATATAATCAGATAAGGGCTTTGCCGCCTGACGCGAGATGCTGTAAATCGACAAACTGGAAAAAATGTGATCGAGCCCGTACGCCTTTAGCAGCAGGATCAGCGCCTCGGCCGTCCGCTTCGAGAAAACCAACACGCCGTCATAGGCACCGGACCGCAGGTTCTGAACTACATCGACGGGCAATTCCCCGGCTTGCTCCATTTCATACACAACGACCGGAACGCAGGAAACGTTCCCTTCTGCCAGAAACCCTTCCAGATCACCTGCACGGTCGCGAGCCATGGGATAGAGCACGGCACCACCTTGTAGTTGATCCCGGTGCTGCAGGATCACCTGACCAAGATCGTCAACATCTCCATTCGCCGAAACAATGTTTGCAAAGCCCGATTCCCGGCAGGTTGCCGCCGTTTTGCTACCGACAGAGAAAACCGGCAGCTTCCGTACCACCTCAAATTGCGCATGTGCCGCGACAACGCTCACAGCACGCCGGCTTGTAAATGCAAGCGCCGACACGGTCTCAAGATCGAATTGCTCTGGCGCTGCGCCGCGAAACAGAAGCAACGGTGATTCGTCGGCAACATGCCCCATGGCCCGCAACTTGTCGGCAGTTCGGCGGCAGTCGGGCTGCGGTCGTGTTACCAGAAAGCGCATATGCTCAATGCTCGGTCAGGAAACCGGGCCCCATTCTGGCCTTCAATGCTTCACCAACGGATCGACCGATCTGAATGGCATCAGATGCAGCACCCGTTTCTTCCGCCTCATGCACTTCGGACCCGTCCGGTTTTAACACAATGCCTCTGAAATGCAGCGTATCGCCGGCGAGAACCGCAAGACCACCGATCGGCGTCCGGCAGGAGCCGTCGAGCACGGCCAGAAATGCTCTTTCAGCATCTAGCCGAACCTGCGTCTCCGGATCGTGGATTGCAGCGAGTTTCTCGAGTGTCGCCTCATCATTTTCCCGGCTTTCGATACAGATCGCCCCCTGTCCAACCGCCGGCAGAAATTCTTCGACACTCAGGTGACTGGTGATTTCGTGTTCAAGACCAAGCCTGTTCAGGCCTGCGGTCGCCAGGAGTGTGGCATCCACCTCGCCTTCAGCCAGTTTACGCAGTCGTGTCTGAAGATTACCGCGATACATGACAACTTCAATATCCGGCCGCAGCTTCTTGATCATGGCCTGACGCCGCAAGGAACTCGACCCGACCACGGCGCCCTGGGGCAGATCCGCCAGGGTCTTCGCCTTGGGGGACAAAAAGGCATCCCGGACATCTTCTCGCGGCAGAAAGGCGGTCAGCGCCAGTCCGTCCGGCAGCACCGTCGGCATATCCTTCGAGGAATGCACGGCAAGGTCGATCCGGCCATCCAGCAGGGCTTCTTCAATCTCCTTGGTGAAAAGCCCTTTCCCACCGACTTCCGACAGAGGCCTGTCCTGTATCCGGTCACCCGAAGTCTTGATCACGACGATTTCGAAGGCATCTTCAGACAGGCCGTGCGCGGCCATCAATCGTTCGCGTGTTTCATGCGCCTGTGCCAGCGCCAGCGCGCTTCCCCGGGTTCCGATGCGCAAAGGATTTGATTGCAAGGTTTACCGTCCAGATGTTACGCCCGGCTTAGAAAGCATCGGGTACAAAATTGTCTCTCGTTCATATGTCCTATCACAGGCCACCGCTGAAAGATAAATGACCTCAGTCAAATCAAAAGACAATGCGACCAATCTGACGGTCCTGGGAATTGAAACCAGTTGCGACGAGACGGCGGCCGCTGTGGTCCAGGGACCGGTGCACAGGAAAATTCTCTCAAACACAATTCGCTCGCAGATTGACGAACACACCGAATTCGGCGGTGTGGTGCCGGAAATTGCAGCTCGGGCCCATATTGAAATTCTGGACCGGATTGTCGGGGAAGCCATGCACGAGGCTGGCTGTAGTTGGGATGATATCGATGCGGTAGCCGCAACCGCCGGCCCCGGCCTGATCGGCGGTGTGATCGTCGGTTTCATGACGGCCAAGGCAATCGCCATGGCTGCAGGCAAGACGTTGATTGGCGTCAACCATCTCGAAGGCCACGCCCTGACGGCCCGGTTGACTGATGATCTGGAGTTTCCGTTCCTCCTGTTGCTTGTCTCCGGGGGGCATAGCCAGTTCCTGCTTGTCCGCGGTGTCGGCGATTACGAGCGCCTCGGCACAACCATTGACGACGCCATAGGTGAAGCTTTCGACAAGACCGCCAAGCTGCTTGGCTTGCCTTACCCTGGCGGACCGCATGTAGAGAAAATGGCGACCAAGGGGGATGTCACCCGGTTCAAACTGCCACGACCGCTGCTCGACCGGCCGGGACTGGACATGTCCTTTGCCGGTTTGAAAACCGCCCTCAGAACCCAGGCGAAGAAACTCGAACCGGTGGACGAACAAACCATCGCCGACCTGTGCGCCGCGTTTCAAAGATCCGTGTCCGACGTTCTGGCGGTACGAACAAGATCGGCACTGGACCTCTTCCGTGACCGGCACCCAGACGCCGAACCCGTGATTGTCGTTGCCGGCGGTGTCGCGGCCAATCAGGAAATCAGGACAGCGCTCACTTCGGCGGCAGATGCCGCTGACGCGCGCTTCATCGCCCCGCCGTTGGCGCTATGCACCGACAATGCCGCCATGATTGCCTGGGCCGGTATCGAGCGGATGCAAATTGGCCCTGTTGACGACATGGCCCTTGCTCCGCGCCCGCGCTGGCCTCTGGATTCGGCAAATGCCGGTGTTCTGGGAGCAGGAAAGAAGGGGGCAAAGGTCTGAGAATTTCAATCACCGTTCATAAATGAGCCCTTTTGCGCAGGCAGGGAGCCTGTTAGGAAACTCGTGTTTTCCGAAAAGGATTTTGAAACATGCGTGTTTACCACAAGGCCTATGTCTACCTGACCTGCGGCACGGACCTGCTTGTGTTTGACGAACCGGACACACCTTATCTGGGCATGCAGGTTCCCGGCGGCACTGTTGATCCGGGCGAAAGTTTCCTACACGGCGCAATGCGGGAATTTGAAGAAGAAACCGGACTAAAACTCGACGCTGCCTTTGATCATTTTTCTGATCAGGACATCCCCTTCGAAACAATTCCACCGGTCGGGCAATTCAGACCCGCCCCGGACCGCCCGTTGCTCGGTCGTCACATCAGGCGGAACTATCACGTCGGTGTCTCACAGCGTCCCAAGGAAGAGTGGGAGCATTACGAGATGTTCCCCAGTAGTGGAAACGCTCCAATTCGATATCGTTTTTTCTGGCTCGATCTCTTCAGTCAAAAGGCACAGGACCAAGAGAATTTTTTCGCTGCTTTCGGACCACCTCTTGAAACATTGCGCCAGCGCCTGCCGCGATTGAAGAATGCAGCCTGACAACTTTTCCGCAATGTCAGATCAGGAAACGGAATTTCTACGGTGAAAATCTACCACAAGGCCTATGTTTATCTGACCTGCGGTACCGAACTTCTGGTGTTTTCCGAACCTGACCATCCGGAGATTGGCCTGCAGGTTCCCGGCGGAACGTTGGATTCGGGTGAAAGCTATCTGCAGGGTGCAAAGCGCGAATTCGCTGAGGAAACCGGACTGTCACTGGACATCGCACTCGAACCTTTGGTTGATCGAGACCACATATTTGAAAATGTTCCCGACTGTCTCGACGGATTGCATCGCAGACGGCATTTTCACGGCTGTATCCGTGAAAAACCCGCTGAGGAGTGGGAACATTTTGAAACAACGCCAAGTGCAGGCGGTCCGCCCATACGCTTCCGGCTGTTTTGGCTGGACTTGTTCGCGGGTGAACCGCTTTCGCAGTCTCTCTTCTTTGAGGGCTTTGGATTTCCGCTTGAAACACTGAAGTTGCGCATGGAAAGGCAGATCGATGGGTGCCATTAACAAGGTCGGCGTTATCGGAGGCGGAGCCTGGGGAACTGCATTGGCCTTGACGGCAGCTCGGGCTGGTAGGGATGTGGTGCTGTGGGCCCGCGATCCTGGAACCGTGTCCGACATCCGGGCAAGGCGGCAAAACACCCGGTATCTTCCGGGCATCACCTTTGACGAAGAACTCAATGCCACCGACAAGCTGGACGAAGTCGTCGGTACCGACGCGATCCTGCTGGTCACTCCGGCCCAGACTACACGCGCCATGCTGAGCGCTATCAAGGATGCAGGAGAGGTCCGAGGCCCGATCGTCCTGTGCGCCAAGGGCATAGAACAATCCACCGGCAAACTGCTTTCAACCGTCATGAGCGAGGAACTGCCCGGGGTCGATCCCGGTGTGCTCTCCGGCCCGAGCTTTGCTGACGATGTGGCCCGTGGTTTGCCGACCGCAGTTACAGTTGCGGCAAATTCCAACGACCTGGCCCACAATCTCTGTAAAGCGCTGCAATCCCCGTGCTTCCGGCCCTATGCCTCGACCGATGTTCTGGGAACTCAGATCGGTGGTGCCTTGAAAAACGTGCTGGCGATCGCCTGTGGCGCTGTTGTCGGCCGCAAGTTGGGCGCCAGCGCTCAGGCTGCTTTGACGGCTCGAGGATTTGCCGAACTGACGAGGGTCGGCACGGCAATGGGGGCACAGGGAGAAACCCTCACCGGCCTTTCCGGCCTTGGCGATCTGGTTTTGACCTGTTCCTCTTCACAGTCCCGCAATTTTTCCTTTGGCGTCCGTCTCGGCGAAGGTTTCATGGCATCGGAGCTGATTGCCGCCGGCGGCAAATTGGCGGAAGGCGCCTATTCGGCCCGCGTGGCGGTCAAGCTGGCGGAACGATACGGCATCGAACTTCCAATCTGCGCAACGGTCGCGAAGATGATCGATGACAATCTTTCGATTGACGACGCTCTCAACACTTTGATGGCCAGGCCTTTGAAATCTGAAACGGAAAGCGTCTGAACTTCCTTTTCCGGCATTGAGTTTCCGAATTCTCGGCCCTAGGTTCTGTGAAGTTTCGACAACCAGAGGTCCTCTTACATGCTTTACGCCTTGATCTGTACCGACAAGCCTCACGCGCTGCAGGTTCGTCTCGACAACCGCAATGCCCATCTTGAATTTCTCAAAGGACTCGGCAACGGCCTGAAGGCTGCGGGCCCCTTTCTGGATGATGACGGCAACATGACGGGTTCTTTGGTGGTAATCGAGGCTTCCAACCGGGATGAAGCTCTTGCGATCTCCCAGGAAGACCCTTACGCACAAGCCGGATTGTTCGAAAGCGTCGAAATCCGTCCATGGAACTGGGTAGTCAAGAATCCGGAGACAACATAAGTGCAATACTGGCTGATCAAATCCGAACCGGACAAGTGGTCCTGGGAACAGCAAAAAGCCAAAGGCGACGCCGGTGAAGAATGGGACGGCATCCGCAATTACCAGGCACGCAACAACATGCGGGCAATGGAAATCGGCGACAAGGCCTTCTTCTACCATTCCAACATCGGCAAGGAAGTTGTTGGCGTGGTGGAAGTCTGCAGCGAGATTCACCCCGACAGCACCACCGACGATCCCCGTTGGGAGTGCGTCGACTTCAAGGCCGTCCGCGATATTCCCAAGCCCGTCACGCTAGCAGATGTGAAAGCCGAGCCACGTCTGGCAAACATGGCGCTTGTGACCTCCATGCGCCTGTCCGTTCAACCGGTAACCGAGGCTGAATGGAAAGTTGTTTGCGAAATGGGCGGACTGAAAAAACCAGCCTGAGCGAACCGGCCTGAAACTCGTCAGGCTTCGGCATGTCGGAGGGCGCATGCCCCAAATTACTGATCCCGCCGAATTCATCCGCCGGGAAACCAAGGTGAAACCTGTCCCGCATGCGGAAGAAATTCTGCTGCATGTTGCCGATGAAGCAATGGACATGTGGCTGAAAACGGAAGAGGAATTGGGCGAGCTCGGCCTTGCTCCGCCATTCTGGGCCTTCGCGTGGGCCGGAGGCCAGGGGCTTGCCCGTTACATTTTGGACACCCCTGAGCTGGTTGCCGGAAAAAGGGTGCTGGACTTTGCCTGTGGCTCCGGATTGGTCGGCATTGCAGCAATGAAGGCAGGGGCTGCTTCCTGCCATGCGGTGGACATCGATCCGTTTGCTTTGACTGCGGCGGAATTGAATGCGGCTCTGAACGGAGTTGTGCTCAGTTTTGAAACTGCCGACATTACCGCGGCAGCGCTCCCGGAAGCCGACATGGTTTTTTGCGGTGACGTTTTTTACGACAGGGTCATGGCAGACAGCGTACTGTGCTTTCTTGACCGATTGCAGGACAGGAACATTGAGATCTTGATTGGCGACCCCGGCCGGTCTTACCTGCCAAAATCCCGCCTGACCGAGCTTGCGACTTATTCGGTTCCGGTTGTCGGCGCGCTGGAAGATAACGAGATCAAACGTACCGGTGTCTTCCGTGTGGAGAAAATTTAATCCTGCGCAGAACCATTTTCCGAACCGCTGTTGCGATTTGCAACTAATCGCAAAAGTTTTCCTCTTTTGGCACTTTCCCTTTCCGCCACTTGCGATAGTTTAGCCGCAAACGCATCCATTGCGTTCTTATTCAGTGGTGTTCCCGAGGAGTTCTTTATGCCCATCGTAAACCGCCTTGCTGATCTGGCTGACGAGATCACGGTCTGGCGCCGCGATATTCACGAAAACCCGGAAATTCTCTACGAGACAGTCCGCACGGCCGGCAAGGTTGCCGAACTTCTGGAAAGCTTCGGCGTGGATGAAATCGCCACCGGCATCGGCAAGACCGGTGTCGTCGGTGTCATCAAGGGTAAAAATGGCGGCAAGGGCAGAACCATCGGTCTGCGTGCCGACATGGACGCATTGCCGATAGAAGAAGCAACCCGCAAATCCTATGCCTCGAAAGTACCCGGAAAGATGCATGCCTGTGGCCATGACGGCCATACTGCGATGCTCCTGGGAGCGGCGAAATATCTGGCCGAGACCCGCAATTTCGACGGTACGGTGGTCGTTATCTTCCAACCTGCCGAAGAAGGCGGCGCCGGTGCGAAGGCCATGATCGACGACGGATTGTTGACCCGCTGGCCAATTGATGAAGTCTACGGCATGCACAATTATCCGGGCATGCCTGTGGGCGAATTCGCCATCCGCAAGGGGCCGATCATGGCTGCAACGGACGAATTCCGCATCACCATCACCGGCAAGGGCGGCCACGCAGCCAAACCGCACCAGACCATCGACCCGGTGGTCATCGGCTCGAAAATGGTTTCCGTTCTGCAGACGATCGCCAGCCGCAATGCCAATCCGCTTGATTCGGTCGTGGTCTCGGTCACCGTGTTTGAAGCTGGCAATGCCTTCAACGTCATTCCGCAGGAAGCAACGCTGCGCGGCACGGTGCGAACCCTGAGTCCGGAAATGAGGGATCTCGCCGAAAACCGCATGAAAAACATCGTCAAGTCCATTGCCGAAGCATTCGATGCCTCCGCCGAGCTGCATTTTCGTCGCGGGTATCCGGTAACGGCCAACCATGATGAACAGACCGATTTTGCCGCCGAGATCGCCGAAGGCATCGCCGGTCAGGGCAAGGTTGACCGGAACATCGAACCGATGATGGGCGGCGAAGACTTCTCCTATATGCTTGAAGAACGACCCGGAGCCTTCATTTTCGCCGGCAATGGCGATTCCGCGGGACTTCATCACCCCGAATACGACTTCAACGACGAGCTGATACCGGTGGGCTGTTCCTACTGGGTGAAACTGGTCGAAACGGCGCTCCCCGCAGCGGCCTGACAGAAATCATGATAAGAAGACGCCGGTTCCGACCGGCGTTTTTGTTTAGGTTCTCCTCAAATGTCCCTTTCACCGTTCAAGCATTCATTTCTGGCGGCCTACCTTGTGGTTGGTGCGTTTGTCGGCGTTCTCGTCATCCACCCGTTGAACCTGATCGTCATCTGGTGGGAGATCTCCCGCAATCCTGAAATCACCCCGACCCTCTTTGAATTTCTCTCCGCACGTCTCTGGTTGATCCTGTTGCCCAGGCATCTGGACGTCGCGGTTGCCTATACGCTGGTTGGTGCAATCGTCGGTCTGGCATTCGGCCTCTTCAGCAGGAACTACATGCGAACAACCGAGGCTTACCGGTCCTTGCGAGAAGAACAGACGGTACTGATCCCCAATCTGATGCGAAAGGGTGAGACAGACCGGGTCGAATTCAAGTCCTCTCTGCGCTGGGACATGAAGGAAAACCGCGTTAATCGGGGACTTGAAAGAGTAATCGCAAAAACCATTGCCGGGTTCTTCAATGCCGAAGGTGGCAATCTGCTTGTCGGCGTCGATGACAACGGCGACGCGCTCGGACTGGAAAAAGATCTGTCGACCCTGAAAAATCCGGATCTCGATGCTTTCGAGCGTACGGTCAACGACGTTGTCTCCAAAAACCTCGGCGGAGACCTATGCCCATTCATCCATACGGTTTTTGCAAAAATCGAGATGAAGGACGTCGCAATGATCATAATCCGGCCCGCTCCCCGCGCGGTCTATATGGAGGAAGGCAAGGCCTCGATCTTCTATGTCCGCAGCGGCAATTCCACCCGTCAGCTCGACGTTCGCGAAGCCCTGAGCTACGCCAAATCGCGCTGGGCCTGACTATATGAGCCTGCTTGCACTATTCTTGCCCGACCAGATCAGTCACCTTTCCTCCATCATCCTGATAATCGTCAGCTTTTTCACCTCCGCGCTGACTGCGGCCGTAGGTCTTGGCGGCGGTGTTGCGCTGATTGCCGCAATGGCAACCTTGATGCCGCCCAGCGCCCTTGTTCCCGTCCATGGAGCTGTCCAGATCGGCTCCAACACGGGAAGGGCACTTGTTCAGCTGAAGCATGTCGACTGGCTGATCGTTCTCTGGTTTACCTCCGGCGCCATATTCGGAGCCGCAATCGGCGGTTCGATTGCGGTCGAACTGCCCCCGGAGATCCTCAGAGCCGGCATTGGCGTTTTTGTGCTCTGGGTGATTTGGGGAAAGACTCCGAAATTCGGCAGGGCACCGAAAAAAGCGATGGCGATTGCCGGACTGGCTTCCACCTTCCTGTCCATGTTTTTCGGAGCAGCCGGTCCTATCGGCGGTGCCGTATTGTCGACGCTCGGCCTGACCCGTCACGGTTTCGTCGCCAACCAGGCAGTCGCCGCAACGGTGATGCATGTCTTCAAGATCATCGCATTTGGCGCTCTTGGCTTTGCCTTCGCACCCTGGGCGGGTCTGATCGTGCTGATGATCCTCAGCGGCTTTCTGGGAACGCTTTCTGGCAGTCGGCTGCTCGGCAAGATGGACGAAAAAACCTTCAAGACAGGTTTTAAATGGGTGATGACACTGCTCGCACTGAATCTGTTCTGGCAGGCGGGAAGAGGGTTTTTCTAACGCACTCGACCCGTTTTGGTCTTGCTTGACACTTCCGAATGCAAAACTTGAGTTCTTCGCAACTGGCCTCACCTTGAAAGAAACGGGCTGACGCGGTAACTCAGCGCGATCGGTTTTTCTTATTATGCGGGATGGAGCGTCCATGGCCTCTCAAAATCTTCTGCTTTTGCCGGGTGACGGCATCGGCCCGGAAATCATGAAGGAAGTCAAAAAGGTTATTGCCTGGTTCAACGAAAACGGTGGCATGGCCTTTGAGACCAGCGAAGGCCTTGTCGGCGGATCGGCCTATGATGCGCATGGTCAGTCGATCTCCGAAGAGGACATGGCCAAGGCCATGGCGGCGGATGCTGTTATTTTCGGCGCCGTCGGTGGTCCCAAATGGGATGATGTTCCTTATGAAGTGCGCCCCGAAGCAGGTCTTTTGCGTCTGCGCAAGGATATGCAGCTCTTTGCTAACCTGCGCCCCGCAATCTGTTATCCGGCTCTTGCCGATGCCTCGTCCCTGAAGAAGGACGTTATCGAAGGCCTCGACATCCTGATCGTGCGTGAACTGACCGGCGGTGTCTATTTCGGTGAACCAAAGGAAATCACCGACCTTGGCAACGGTCAGAAGCGCGGTGTCGATACACAGGTTTACGACACCTACGAAATCGAGCGAATTTCCAAGGTTGCCTTCGAACTTGCCCGCACGCGGGACAACAAGGTCACGTCCATGGAAAAACGGAACGTGATGAAATCCGGGGTTCTTTGGAACGAAGTCGTCACCCAGACACACAACAATGGCTATCAGGATGTTCAGCTTGAACACATGCTTGCCGACGCTGGCGGCATGCAGCTTGTCCGCTGGCCGAAGCAGTTCGACGTCATCGTGACCGACAACCTGTTCGGTGACATGCTGTCCGACGTTGCTGCCATGCTGACCGGTTCGCTCGGCATGTTGCCGTCCGCGTCGCTTGGTGCTCCGGACGACGCTACCGGCAAACGAAAGGCACTTTACGAGCCGGTCCATGGCTCCGCGCCGGATATTGCCGGGACGGGCGCTGCCAATCCGATTGCGATGATCGCCAGCTTCGGCATGGCTCTGCGCTACTCCTTCGAGGAAGTGGAAGCTGCCGACAAACTGGACAAGGCAATTGCCAACGCGCTGGACAAAGGCCTGAGAACCAAGGACATCGCGGCAGAAGGCGAGGCAACCATCACAACCGCCGAAATGGGTGACGCAATCGTTGCTGAACTGAACGCCTTGAGTGCGTAGATTTAAAACGCCATTTGCACATCTGGCCGCCAGCGAGTATCTCGTTGGCGGCTTTTTTTATCCGGAAACAAAGATCAGATGATCGAAGACAAAATCGCGCCGTTCCTCGGCACCTGGATTCTCGATACGGACGCAAGCGACTTCGAGCAGGGTGAACCGCCGAAAAGCGCCACGCTGAAGATAGAAGACAATTTCGGCATGGCGATTTTCACCATGAACCAGGTTTCAACCGACGGCGAAGTGACCAACGACACGTTCGAAGCCGTGCCTGATGGTCCCGAAGTCAAACTGGGCAAAAGCGGATTGGTCGACGCCATGCGTCTGGTATTTCAGGACAACCGCAACCTGGTGTCCGAGGCCCGCCGCGGCGGCCTGACAATCATGAAGGCGGAGCGGGAACTCTCCGACGATGGCCTGACATTGACCGTGACCCAAACGGTGCATCTGGTCGATGTCGCAAGCTTCAAGAACATCTCCGTCTATCGCAAGGCGCAATAGGAACGATTTATCGATGAAACAGACAATCGGCGCTATTGCCCTCATCGTTCCCGATTACGATGCAGCCATTGAGTTCTATGTCAAAAAACTCAACTTCGATCTGATAGAAGACACCACTCTTTCACAGGACAAGCGCTGGGTTCTGGTTGCCCCCAAGGGCAGCTCCGAAACCCGCCTCCTGCTCGCCAAGGCGGATGGAGCCGAACAGTCGGCCGCAATCGGTTGTCAGGCAGGTGGCCGTGTCTTTCTGTTCTTGAAAACGGATGATTTCGACCGGGATCATAAGGCTATGACAAGTAAAGGCGTCGCCTTCCTGGAGGAACCAAGATCCGAGCCTTACGGCAAGGTGGCGGTGTTCCAGGATCCGTTCGGTAACAAATGGGACCTGATCCAGCATTCCTGATCGGGTTCAGGGATCCAGTGTTCCAATGAGCTAGTCAGTTCCGGCCTGCCACCTATTGCCGGTTGATCACCAGCAAGCTCAATCCGAGAGTTACGACCCCGATACCGATCCACTCCAGCACATCCGGCACTTCCCCGAGGACCGGAATTGCAAACACGGCAGCCGAGGCCGGAACTGCCGCGGAAAACCCGGCTGTTGCCGTTGGTCCCAGATGTGTTGCTGCCAACGCAAACATGATGACAGCCGCAATTCCAGGACCCAGTCCCTGGTAAAGAGCCTGGAACAGGATCGTCGGAAGGCCCGTCTCGGCCAAACCAGACGGCAGGAACATCAACCAGATCGGCACAAACACAAAGGCATTGGGCACATTGACCAGCGCGAGGGCCTGTCTAGGCGACACTTTCCAGTAGCGAACACCAAAAATGTAAATTGCGAGAACCGCTGACGCGGCCAGAAACAGGATGACGCCGAATAGGATGCTCTTCTGACTTCCAGCAAATCCTGCGCTGCCCACAAGTGCGGCACCGGCGACGATTACCGAAAGACCGACGAATTGAGACTTGCCCGGGAGGCTCGCGGAAAAAACCGCGACCAGCACGACGGTGAAGACAGGAAGAGACCCGTTTGCAAAGACACCGGCATAAGCAGCCGAGGTTTCGTTCAATCCCCAGTACATCAGCAACGAATAGATGATACCGGGACCGCACAGGGACATGAGAAGGACGGCCTTCCAAGGCAGATGACGTGGCCACCACTTCCACACAAATGGCAGTGTGATACCCCCGGCAACCAGAAACCTGAGACCTGTCATATCCATTGCAGTGAGATTTGTCTGAACCCCGGCCCGCGAAAACACGATGAAACCCGACCAGACCAGGAGAACGCCGACAGCGCAGGCAATGCCCAGATTTCGGTTCTGTGCTACTGGATCCTGTTTTTCCAAGTGAGTGCCCGTCCCCGATATTTCTTGGATTCCCGTTATGAAGTCGCTTCTTCCTGAAGCGCGCTAATTGCCCGCCACATCATTTCCATGAATTGCTTCTTCTCTTCGTCCGAAAAATCCTTCAGGGCAATCGCATTTGTCTCCTGCGCGGCCAAGATGGCAGGTTTCTCCAATGCTTTGGCCGCTTCGGTCAGGTAAATGAGCTGAACCCGCCCGTCGTCTTCGGACGGTCTTCGGTTAATCAGACCATCCCGCTCCATCCGGGAAAGCGTGTTCGCCAACGTGGCCTGCTCGATATCAAGCAGCTGAATCAATTCCTTTTGCGATCTCCCGTCTTTCGACCAGAGCGCCAGCAAAGCCGGAAACTGACCTGTCATGAGACCAAGCGGTTTGATGCGACGCTGAAGACCCGCCACAAAAAGGCGAGCCATGTGGTTGGTCAGATATCCGGTGGACGAGTCTTTTTCAAAGGTCATCTCTTGCATATACAATATACAGCTCACTATATAAATAAATATAGCTTGCTATTTAAAGGAGATTACGATGTTTTCAAAAGTGACCCGCAGAGCCCTTAACCTGACCGCGGCCGCCGCATTGCTGGGTTTCGCCGCAGCGCCCGCCAAGGCAGATGAAACTGAAAAAGTTGAACCCGTGACCCTGATCAATGCCTTTGAAGTGTCTGCTGGCCAGCTGGAGGAAACCATCTTGTTTTGGGAAAAGGCGAGGGATTTTCTTCAAACGCAGCCCGGCTACATCTCAACTCGCTTGCACCAATCGTTGTCCCCCGATGCAAAATTCCAGTTGGTGAATGTTGCCCTCTGGGAAAGCCCGGAAGCTTTTCAATCCGCTACCCAAAAGATGCGTGACAGCGGACTGGGTTCCGGCAAGCGGGAAAATGTCTTCCACGCTGCCCTTTACAAAGTCGTTCGAACAGACGCGAGGAACTAGTCATGTCGGTAGCAGCA